>CAZNLT010000014.1:0-6783 GCA_964573705.1 uncultured Desulfobacterales bacterium | reverse complement strand
TTTAATAAAGGAACCGCTAATGAACACTAATGAACGCGAATACAATGAGAAATCACTGCTTTTATTGGCGTTCATTCGCGTGTATTAGCGGTTTAATAAAGGAACCGCGAATGAACACTAATGAACGCGAATACAATGAGAAATCAATGCTTTTATTGGCGTTCATTCGCGTGTATTAGCGGTTTAAGAAAGGAATCGCGAATGAACACTAATGAACGCGAATTATTATTCAAAGATGAAGTTTATGCTATTGTGGGCGCGGCCATAGAGGTATCAAACGAATTGGGATGTGGATTTTTGGAAGCGGTTTACCAGGAAGCCTTGGCGATTGAGTTTGGAAAGCGACAAATTACCCATGAAGAACAGAAGCCTATAAAAATTCATTATAAAACGGTCACATTAAAAAAAGAGTATATTCCCGATTTCTTCTGCCATGATCAAATCATCGTCGAAATAAAGGCAATAAAGCGTATTTCAAATATAGAGGAGGCCCAGCTTCTCAATTATTTGAAAGCAAGTGGATGTTGTGTCGGAATTCTTCTGAACTTTGGCACACCAAAACTTGAATGGAAACGGTTCGTATCATCGAACATTGGCGTTCATTCGCGTTCATTAGCGGTTCATAAAGGACATGAAGGGCCGTGATACCGAATTTTTCAGAAAAATCTTGAAAGAAGCAAAAGGAATTGATTACGATGATATGCGGACCGCAACGACCCCAAGCCACACCCTTTAAACTCGGCAAAGGCCGCCAATGCCCCCAATAGATAAAAAAGACCTCAGCGAAACCGACATCTGCGATAAATTCATTACCCCCGCGATTGAAAACGCCGGATGGGATCAGATGAAACAGATCCGGCGGGAGGTGACGCTTGCGCCCGGCCCGATTATCGTTCGAGGCAATGTGTCGTACCGGAACAAGAAGAAGAAAAAGTTCGCCGATTATGTGCTGTCCTGGGAGCCCGGGGTGCCGCTGGCGGTGGTGGAGGCAAAAGCCAATCAATACACCGTCGGTCAAGGCTTGCAGCAGGCATTGGGGTATGCGGATATCTTGCAGGTGCCCTCCGCATTCAGCTCCAACGGCGACGGCTTTGCATCCCACAACAAGGCGCCGGCGGCCGGCGAAGAGATCGAAACCCAATTTTCGATGGCGGATTTTCCCGCCCCGGAAACCCTCTGGCGGCGCTACAAAACCCACCGGGGCATCGACGACCAGGCCGAGGGGCTGGTGGCGCAGCCCTATCACTCCGACATCTCCGGCAAAGAGCCCCGTTATTACCAGGTCGAGGCCATCAACCGGGTCATTGAAGCGGTGGCCCGGGGGCAGCGGCGGGTGCTGCTGGTCATGGCCACCGGCACCGGCAAGACCTACACCACCTTCCAGATTATCTGGCGGCTCTGGAAGGCCAAGGCGGTGAAGCGGGTCCTGTTTCTGGTGGACCGCAATATCCTGGCCGATCAAACCCTGGTCAATGATTTCAAGCCCTTCGGCTCGGTGATGGCCAAGGTCAAAAACCGGCGGATCGATCCCTCCTATGAAATCCACCTGGCGCTTTATCAGGCCGTCACCGGGCCGGATGAAGCGGACAAAATCTTCAAGAACGTCTCCCGGGAATTCTTCGACCTGATCATCATCGACGAGTGCCACCGGGGCAGCGCCGCCGAAGATTCCGCCTGGCGGGAAATCCTTGACTATTTCCATGACGCCATCCAATTGGGCATGACCGCTACCCCCAAGGAGACCAAATATGTCTCCAACCTCGCCTATTTCGGCGATCCCGTTTACACCTACAGCCTGAAACAGGGGATTGAAGACGGCTTTCTCGCGCCCTACAAGGTAGTGCGCATCGACATCGACAAGGATTTCTACGGGTGGACCCCGCCCCCCGGCATGACCGACGATCTGGGCCAGGAGATCGAAAACCGCACCTATAACCAGAAGGATATGGACCGCATCCTCGTCCTCAACCGGCGCACCAAACTGGCGGCACGGCGGATCATGCGGTTTTTGAACGCCACCGATCCCTTTGCCAAGACCATCGTCTTCTGTGAAGACATCGACCATGCCGAACGGATGCGGTCCGCCCTGGTCAACGCCGCCGGAAAGGTGGCCATCGAGAACCCCAAATACGTGATGCGGATCACCGGCGACAGCAAAGAAGGCAAGGCGGAGCTGGATAACTTCATCGATTCGGAAAACCCCTTCCCCGTCATCGCCACCACCTCGGAGCTGATGACCACGGGGGTGGACGCCAAGACCTGCAAACTGATCGTGCTGGATAAGACCATCAACTCCATGACCACCTTCAAACAGATCATCGGGCGCGGCACCCGCATCGAAGAAGAGTACAACAAATTCTTTTTCACCATTATCGATTTCAAGAAAGCCACCCTGCTGTTTAGAGACCCGGATTTCGACGGGGAGCCGGTGGTGATTTACGAACCCGGCGAAGATGATGATCCCGTGCCGCCTGATCCCGAATGGACGGCTGAGGAAACACCCGATTACGGCGACGCCGACGACGGCTCGAAAAAGATTGTGGTCAGCGGCGTTTCCGCCCGGATTATCGCCGAGCGGATTGAATTCCTCGGGCCGGACGGCCGCCTCATCACCGAATCCTACCGCGATTTCACCCGCAAGCAGATCCAGGATGAATTCGCCTCCCTGGATGACTTTCTCAAGCGATGGAACAGCGCCGGAAAAAAACAGGCCATCATCGACCTGCTGGAAGAAAACGGCATTCTGCTGAACCATCTGGCCGAGGAGGTCGGCACGGAATACGGCGATTTTGACTTGATCTGCCATATCGCCTATGATCAGCCCCCGCTCACCCGAAAAGAGCGGGCCGACAACGTAAAGAAACGCAACTACTTCACCCGATACGGGGACCAGGCGCGGGCGGTGCTGAACGGCCTGCTCGACCGGTACGCCGATGAAGGCATCGGCAGCATTGAAAACGCCAAGGTGCTCAAGCTCAAACCCTTCAGCGACGTGGGCACCCCCATTGAAATCATCAACCAGGTTTTTGGCGGCAAGAAGCAGTATGAAACCGCCGTCCGGGAGCTGGAACAGGAACTATTTAATATGGAGCGATCTGCATGAGCAATGTGTCCGGCATCATCAAATCCATTCAGGACATCATGCGAAAGGATGTCGGCGTCGACGGCGACGCCCAGCGCATCAGCCAATTGGTGTGGATGTTTTTCCTCAAGATTTTCGATGATCGGGAGGATGAACTGGAAATTCTCGAAGATGACTACCAATCCCCCCTGCCGGAACACCTCCGCTGGCGGGCCTGGGCCAAAGACCCCGAAGGCGACACCGGCGACGAACTGGCCGAATTCGTCAATCAACAGCTCTTTCCCGCCTTGAAAAACGAACTCCCCACCACCGGCCCGTCCGGCAAGCGGGCCATGGTGGTGCAAAGCGTATTTGAAGACGCCTACAACTACATGAAATCCGGCACCCTGATGCGCCAGGTCATCAATAAAATCTGCGAGATCGACTTCAACACCCAGAAAGACCGCCACACCTTCGGCGACATCTACGAACAGATTTTAAAGGATCTTCAAAGCGCGGGCAATGCCGGTGAATTCTACACCCCCCGGGCCGTGACCCGCTTCATCGTCGACCGGGTCGATCCCCGATTAAATGAAACCGTGCTGGACCCGGCCTGCGGCACCGGCGGCTTCCTGGGCGCCGCCATCGAGCACAAGCGCAAGCAGTATGTGAAGACATCTGAGGATGAAGAGACCCTCCAGGCATCTATCCGAGGGGTGGATAAAAAATCACTGCCCCACATGCTCTGCGTCACCAACATGATCCTCCACGGCATCGACACCCCCAGCACCATCACCCACGACAACACCCTGAGCCGTCCCCTGCGGGACTACACCAACAAAGACCGCGTCGATGTCATCGTCACCAATCCGCCCTTCGGCGGCATGGAAGAAGACGGCATCGAAAACAACTTCCCCGCAACCTTCCGCACCCGCGAGACCGCCGACCTGTTCATGACCCTCATCATCCACCTGCTCAAGAAGAACGGACGCGCGGCGGTGGTGCTGCCCGACGGGTTCTTCTTCGGCGAAGGCATGAAAACCCGGCTCAAGGAAAAGCTGCTGGCGGAATGCAACCTTCACACCATCGTCCGGCTGCCTAACGGCGTGTTCAACCCCTACACCGGCATCAAGACCAACCTGCTCTTCTTCACCAAAGGTCAACCCACCGAGCGCATCTGGTACTACGAGCACCCCTACCCGGAAGGCGCCAAAAGCTACAACAAGACAAAGCCCATGCTCTTTGAGGAATTTGGGCCCGAAATCGCCTGGTGGGGCGCCGAATCCGACGGGTTCGCCGCACGGACGGAAACCGAACATGCCTGGCAGGTCACCATCGACGACATCAAGGCCCGCAACTACAACCTCGATATCAAAAACCCCCATGTGGGCGAAGCGGTCAACCATGATCCCGATGAGCTGCTTGGAAAATATACCAAACAGCAGCAGGAGATCACCCGCCTCCGCGACCAGCTCAAAAACATCCTGGCCGAAGCCCTCACCAACGGGGGCGCGGCAAAGACATGACCGATCTGATCACCGACCACATGGATATCTGGACCGGCGCTCAAATACAAAAGGCCAACGGCGGCCGGGGGCGCGGGAAGAACGGCAATGGGCAATCCATCTATGGGATCAAGAAGCTGCGGGAATTGATATTGGAGCTGGCCGTGCGGGGAAAATTGGTGCCGCAGGATCCGGATGATGAGCCGGCGAGTGTTTTGTTGGATAGAATTGCCGAAGAGAAAAAACGGTTGATTAAAGAAGGGAAGATTAAAAAGCAGAAGGAATTGCCGGAGATTGGGGAGGATGAGAAGCCGTTTGAGTTGCCGGATGGTTGGAATTGGGATAGGTTGCAAAATTTATACTATTCCATATCTCCTTCAGAGAAAAAACTCAACAAATCATCTATTAACGATACTGGCAGATATCCAGTGATTAGCCAAGGGAAAGCTTATATAGAAGGCTATTCAGATGAGGTAAAGCTATTATTAACAATTCCAGGACCTGTAATAATATTTGGAGATCATACAACTGAAAGAAAGTATATAGATTTTGATTTTATTCCAGGTGCTGACGGCACAAAAATTCTTCGACCATATCGATTGGATGAAAAGTACTTCCATATGTACTTACTCAACTACAAGTTAGAAAATCGAGGTTACGCGCGCCATTTTAAAGTTTTAAATGATAATCTTTTCGCCATTCCTCCTCTCCCCGAACAACACCGCATCGTCGCCAAAGTCGATGAACTCATGGCCCTCTGCGACCAACTGGAACAGCAACAAACCGACAACAACGCCACCCACCAAACCCTGGTGGAAACCCTGCTCACCTCCCTCACCGCCGCCTCCGATCCAAAGGATTTCGACGAATGCTGGCAACGCATCGCCAACCACTTCGACACCCTCTTCACCACCGAACAAAGCATCGACCACCTCAAACAAACCATCCTCCAGCTCGCGGTCATGGGCCGCCTGGTGCCACAAAACCCGGATGATGAACCGGCCAGTGTGTTGCTGGAGAAAATTGCCAAAGAGAAGGCGCGGCTGGTTAAAGAGGGGAAGATTAAGAAGCAGAAGAAATTGGCGGAGATTGGGGAGGGGGGGAAGCCGTTTGAGTTGCCGGAGGGGTGGGAGTGGGTAACGCTTGATAGCATTGTTGATATTACCAGCGGTGTCACTAAGGGAAGAAAGATATCAAATAGAGTATGTATCTCTGTACCTTATTTACGCGTTGCGAATGTTCAACGAGGATTTCTTGACTTAGATTTGATCAAGGAAATTGACCTTCCTGAAGTTGAGTTGCAAAAATTTACTGTCGTTGAGAGAGATTTATTGATCACTGAAGGAGGGGATTGGGATAAAGTTGGGAGGACTGCGATATGGGGTGGTCAAATTCCGATGATTGTGCATCAAAATCATATTTTCAAGGCCCGTTGCATTTTGAAAGAACAAAACGAGGTATGGTTGGAAAAATACTTAAATTCTCAATTAGCTCGCGAATATTTTGCAAGTTCGAGCAAACAAACTACCAACTTGGCGTCTATTAACAAAACACAACTACGGGGGGGCATTGTAGCCATACCACCACCTGCAGAACAACACCGCATCGTCGCCAAAGTCGATGAACTGATAACCATCTGCGATACCCTTAAAACCCGGTTGAATGACGCGCAAACCACCCAGGTTCAATTGGCCGATGCGACTGCAGAACAGGCGGTGGGTTAGGGAAGGCGTTGGCGTTGAAGGAGATGATCGGATGAGTGATTTACAGGTAAACGATACGTCCGACGATAATCCGTTATTTGATCGCATTGTGACCATTCTTGAACAGGCTCGTGATAAGGTCGTCCGGGCTGTGAATCCAATATGGCCATGGCTCACTGGCTTATTGTTCGCGAAATCGTGCAGGAGTTGCAAGGCGGAGAAGATAGAGCGAAATATGGGAAACAGTTCTTGGAAAAGCTTTCTTCCCAATTGTCAGAGAGTTATGGGTCTGGTTTTTCAATCGCCAACCTGAAAAATTTCAGGCAGTTTTACCTGACTTACCCGAACCGGTTTGATAACATTCGCTACCCGCCAGGTAGCGAATCGGTTGAAACCGAAAAACGCTACCCAGCGGGTAGCGAATTCGGGGAAGCCTTGACAAGGCATCGTTCAAACCGTGAATGTGTATCCGGCTTTTCAAACCAACTGTCTTGGTCGCACTATCGCGCACTAA
>CAZNLT010000013.1:7771-51381 GCA_964573705.1 uncultured Desulfobacterales bacterium | reverse complement strand
AGATTGAGGTCAACTATCGGGTGAAAACGGAGCGGGAACGGCGGTTTTCATGAATCTGTTGAATCGATTCCCCTTTTTTTCCGGACCTTTTTCCAGAACGGACCATTGAGAAAGCTGTTTTCGTCGAGTGCGCAGAGCTGCTCGAACGTCGGCTTGGTGACAGTACAGGCCAGAATGTCGGGAGGAAGGAATTGGCGCACCGCGATATCGGTGGCCCCGATGGCCGCGTCCGGACGGTCGAGGTCTGAAAATGCGGGGCCGAACAGGCCGCATCCCGAGGCAAAGGGCGCCGTCACCCGGGGCGGGCGGAAAGCGCTGTGCCGGTAATGTGCCCCCGCGACCAGAAGGCTCAGCTGATCGGGGTTGATCAGAAAGGTGACCGTTTTGAGGTGTTCATATGCATCCGGCTGGAGCGGTCCGATGAGGATGTTGGGGTGCTCGGGCCGGTAACAGGGAATCTTGTCGAGCCACTCGCCCATGACCTCGCCGGATGCTTTCAGCCGTTCTTCACCATACAGGAAATCGATGTACTCCTGCTGGGACCGGGTCTCCACCCCGAACATATAGGTGCCCACACCGCCGCACCCGTAATTTTCGCTGGTCAGATGCAGGCGCCGGCCCTGCAGCCAGGACTTGTAAAACATGAAAATACAGGCCCATTGTCCCTCCGCAGGCCGAACCAGCGGTTCAAAGGCGGACGGCGCCGGGGCGTCGTAGAATCCGATCAGCGGGGTGTGGATTCCGGCTCTATCCAAAAAATAGGAAGCGTCGGGTTGTATCGATTACTCCTTCATTATTGTCGCATCCTTCAATCCTGAGATACTGGAAAGTACGCGGTTTTAATTTTCAACGATACATAGCCGATGTATAAGTCTTTGTATACAAATAGCATTTTATCAATATTTCCTTGACCGATACATATAAAATATGTACTTTTAATCATGAAGGTCGAATGGGATCCTCAAAAAGCGGAAGCCAATTATAAAAAACATCGCGTCCGTTTTTCAGATGCCGAATCAGCTCTCTTCGATCCTTTTGCTTTATCAAAAGAAGATCATGATATTGAATCAGAAAAACGATTTGTAAGTATCGGCGCGGATTCAATCGGACGTATTGTCGTCGTAGTCTATACCTATCGGGGGGATAGCATTCGAATGATTTCGGCCAGAAAAGCGACATCCGGCGAAAGAAAGCATTATGAAAAAGGAATATGATTTTAAAAATGCCCGCCGCGGTCCGGTGATTCCTCAAAAGGGGAAAACGAGGATTACCATTTATCTCGACACCGATATCCTTGAAGAATTTCGCGGTCGGGCCGATGCGGCCGGGTACGGGTATCAGACCATGATCAATGAAGCCCTTCGGCAATACCTCGGGCACAGCCGAAAACCGCTGAATGAAGCCGCCGTGCGCCAAGTGATTCGAGAAGAGCTCGACCGGGTTCTGATTAAAAAAGCATAACCGGCACGGCCTACATCAACCCGCCCCATAAATCGCCAATTCCATTATGCGGCAGATTGTCTACGTATGCACCGCCGAGATGTACTCGGTGCCGACCCGATCGGATACCCGAAATCAGACCAGAGTGAAAGTTTTGTTTGACAAGGATGTCGGCATCCGAATAGTTTATCAGGTTATGGTTTTGAAAGAGGTAGAAAAGCCAAAAAAACCGCCAAAGAACCATCTGCTCACACTGCAAACGAATCCGCGACGACCGGGGATACTGGAACCAGATTGAGAGCTACATTCGCGACCATTCCGAAGCCGAATTCAGCCACAGCATCTGCCAGGAATGCGCCCGGAAACATTATCCGGAGTTGTATTGCGGAGCGGAGGACTAATCGGTACCGGTCTTATCCGTGTGAATCCAAGGTTCAGGTCTCCCCGATTTCACACCCGTTCTCTACGGGGGCTGAAATCCGCACATCGGTGCCTTCGCCCCGGGCCGAGGTCAGTTCCAGCCGGCCGCCGAACCGGGACAGCCGTTCACGCAGAGTGGAAAGGCCGATGCCGGTGTTTCGGTCGTCATTTTCAGACATCCGTTCGAGTTCCTCGGGATCGAATCCGCGGCCGTGGTCGGTCACCCGGGCGGTGATCACGCCCTCTTCCTTGGCCAGGAACACGCGAACGGCGTCGATGTCGGCATGGTGGTGGACGTTGAAAAGCAGTTCCCGAATAGTCCCGTAGAGAAAGACCCGAAGATCTTCCGGCAGCGGGTCGATCTCTCCTTCCTGAATCAGGTCCACCGACAGACCGAGGCGCCGGCGCATGAGACCGGCCAGGTGGTCCAGGGCCGCCCAGAGGCCGACCTCATACAGCACCGCCGGGCTCAGATCAAAAACCAGGGACCGGGTGGCGTTGAGGGCCTGGGATGTCCAGGCGCAGACGGTTTCGATGCGCTGGCGCACGGCCGGGTCCGACACCTTGGGGGAAAGGTTTTGAAGGGTGAGACTGCACGCGGCCAGAAGCTGCTGCACGTTGTCGTGCAGCCCCTCGGCGATTCGCCGCCGTTCCCGCTCCTCCGCAGTGGCGGCCTGGTGGGCCAGCCGCCGGATCTGCTCCCGGGACCGGCGAAGCGCCGCGGTTCGATTTGCCACCCGCTCTTCGAGTTCGGTGTTGAGCCGCAGCAATTCCTCTTCGGCTGCTTTGCGGGCGGTGATGTCTTCCACCACCGAAACAAAGTCGGTAAATTTTCCATTTGCGTCGGCGATGGCGGAGACGGTGACCTGAACCCGGATTTGCCGGCCGTCGTGATGGATCAAACGTTTTTCCACCACGTCCCCGCTCCCGTCTTCGGCGGTCATTCGGCGGGTCCGCCGGTTGCCCTCGGCCCGGTCCTCGGGATGGATGAATTCATCCACGGGACGGCCCATTAAATCTTCTGCCTCATACCCGATAATCCTGCAGAAACCGGGATTCACCATTCTGATCCGGCCGTCTCCGGCGGTGATGAGGATGCCGACCGCCGCCTGGTCGAAAATCGCCTCGAATCGGTCGCGGGTCTGCTGCAGGATCTCCTCCAACGGAATCCGCCAGTTCCGGGATTCCTGATAGGCGATGACCACCGCCGCCATCATGTAGACCCCGCCCAGATATTGGGCGGCCCGGCCGGTCCACCCCAGAGGGCTGCCCACATGCTTGATGATCAACACCCCCAGCAGACCGGTGGCGATCAACCCCAGGGAAAGCCCGTACCAGTAAGAAAAGGAAGATTCGGTGCGCCGGCCGGCTGCGATCAGAAGGGCCCCGGAAAGGCCGAAAAGAAGAATGGCGGCGCCCAGAAAGCTCTGGCGCAGCGGAGTGGGCCCCGCATCCTGAATAAAAAAAGGCGGAATCACCCCCTGAAAGACCAGAATCGTCACCACGCCCACCGCCGCCGTCACCAGCGCATAGGCGCCGTTGAGGACCAGGCCCCGGTTATGGATGATCCAGCCGGGGTTTCCCATCAGGCCTGATCCCGCCGACAGGAAATGACAGAACCCGGAGAGAAACATGCCAATATTGTAGATCCCCACCCCGGCGTTGACCTCCCGGGCAAAGGAGATGGCGATGGAGGCGATCTGGCCCACCAGTCCGAAAATCAGGGTGCCGCACCCCAGCAGCAGCACCGATACGGCGCCGTCGGACAGAAAACTGCGGCCGGCCAGGTAGGCCACGAAAATGGAAACGGTGGTGGAGAAAATAAAATTAAGCGTCGGCAGCAGATAGAAGGGTTCGAAAACCGCCTTGCTGTTCAGCAGCCAGAGGGCGGCCATGCCTGCCAGGAAAACGGGAATCGGTGTCCAGGCCCATTGTTTCCACCGGCGGTGTGCAAGTGGAGGACCGGCAGTGGTATCCCCGGCAAGGGTTGTGTGTGATTCCGGTTGATTCATGTCGTTTCGTTTCATCCTGAACCGGGTTCGGATCATCCGAAAGAAGACGGGCCGCCTCCTTTTTCCCTCGGCTGCAGGGTAAAGTGTGTACCGAATGGGAGGAGCGGGTGTCAAGGGTGTTTCCAAAACCGCTTCTGCTCAAGCGAATTGTAAGATCGTATGCATTCTCCAGCCGAAAAGAAATAAGCAAAACCCGGTATTTGGTGCATAAAGAAATTGCATGGCGGCGGTGGAAATGTGGAAATATAGAGTCAGACCATTTCTCAACCCTATATCGTGGCGGTAATGACCGAAATGCTGGAGCTTAAAAAAGGCGACCGGGTGCTTGAGATCGGAACCGGGTCGGGCTATGCCGCGGCCGTGCTGAGCCGAATCGTGGACGAGGTCTATACGGTGGAACGGCACCAGAAGCTGGCTGAATCCGCCAAGGACGCGTTTCGCCGGGTGGGATACGACAACATTCACGTGCGCCACGGCGACGGCTCCCGGGGATGGCTCGAACACGCCCCCTATGACGCCATCATCGTGGCGGCCGGTTCCCCGGGTGTTCCCCGGACCCTCAAAGATCAGCTCGCCATAGGCGGTCGGCTGGTGATTCCCACCGGATCGAGCCGGGCCCAGGACCTGGTCCGCATTCGAAAGACCGGGGATGAGGATTTTGAACGGGAAGACCAGTTCGGGGTTCGGTTTGTGCCCCTGGTGGGCGACGAAGGATGGGAAGACGAATCCGCCACCGGACCTTCCACCAAAGTCCATCCCTCCAGGCCCATTGCCGAAGTGATCGATCGAACTGCGGATGGCGTTCCCTCGATCGAATAAAAGGATATTTCTTTGTTGCTCGACCGCATCGGCGATGCGAAAGTCGTCCTGCTGGGGGAGGCCACGCACGGTACCTCCGAGTTCCATGAAACGCGGGCTCGAATCACCCGGGAGCTGATGGAGAAAAAGGGGTTCAATATCATGGCCATCGAAGCCGACTGGCCGGATGTGGCCCAGGTGAACCGGTACATTCAGGGGATCGAGGCCGAAACGAATCCGGTGGAAAAGCCGTTCAAGCGGTTTCCCACCTGGATGTGGGCCAACGCCCAGTGTGCCGATTTTGTGGAATCCCTGCGATCCTTCAATCTGGATGCGACCCGGTCCGGCGGGGTCAGCCTGTATGGCCTTGATCTGTACAGCATGCACCGTTCCATCGGTTCGGTCCTCAACTATCTGGACGATCTCGACCCGGACACCGCCGCCGTGGCCCGGCAGCGATACGGATGCCTGACCCCCTGGCAGCAGAATCCCGCGGCCTGCGGCGCGGCGACCCTGTCGGGCCGATACCGGGAGTGTGAACCCGAAGTCGTGAAGATGCTTCAGGACCTGCTCGACAAGCGGGTGGCCTATGAGTTCAAGAACGAGGAGCAGTTTCTCGAAGCGGTTCAGAATGCGCGGGTGATCAAAAACGCCGAGCAGTATTACCGCACCATGTATTACGGCTCCCGGGAGTCCTGGAACCTGCGGGACGGGCATATGTTCGATACCCTCAAAATCGTGCTCGGCTTCCACGGCCCCGAAGCCAAGGCGGTGGTCTGGGAACACAATTCCCATATCGGCAATGCGGCGGCGACTGAAATAGGGGTCAGCGGTGAAATTTCTATGCGGAGCTGCCCGCTAGTTCGACGAATACATCTGGTTCGACGAAACCCGGGCGGTGGAGCCGCTGACCATGAAGACCGGCAAAGGCTTGCCGGAGACCTTCCCCTTCGGGGTGTAAGAGGGGTCAATCGGGTGGTGAGAGGGGAACACGAATTCAAGGCGACCGATTGCATTCATGTCGATGGTCGGTTACCTGTCAGAATGCATGAGACGGAAGGGGGATTGATGTCCGAACCGAAAATGATCGAACTGGCACTGCAGGGCGGAGGCTCGCACGGGGCATTTACCTGGGGGGTCCTCGACCGCCTGCTGGAAGATGAGCGCATTCGTATCGAAGGCATTTGCGGCACCAGCGCGGGCGCCATGAATGCCGTGGTGGCGGCGGACGGGTTGGACCGCCGGGGCGAGGAGGGGGCCCGGGAGGCATTGAGGCATTTCTGGAAAGAGGTGAGCAAGGCCGGAAAATTTTCGCCCTTTCAGCGGACCCTGTTCGACCGCCTGCGCGGACGCTGGACGCTCGATTCTTCTCCGGGCTATATCTTCTTCGACCTGCTTTCGCGCCTGGTCTCTCCGTATGAGATCAACCCCTGCGGCTTCAATCCGGTCCAAAATCTCATCGAAACCTTGATCGATTTCGAACATGTCCGCCGGGCCGAGGGAATCAAGCTTTTCGTGGCCGCCACCAACGTGCGCACCGGAAAGCAGAAAATCTTCCGCCGTGAGGAAATGACCGCCCATATGGTGATGGCATCGGCCTGCCTGCCGTTTATCTTTCAGGCGGTGGAAATCGAGGGCGAAGCCTACTGGGATGGGGGATACATGGGCAACCCGGCCCTGTTCCCGCTGGTGGAGGAATGTCGGGCCCGCGACCTGGTCATCGTCCAGATCAATCCCGTTCACCGCGAGGAAGTTCCCCGCAAGGCTTCGGATATCCTCAATCGAATCAACGAGATCTCCTTCAATTCCAGCCTGATCAAAGAAATCCGATCCATTTCGCTTCTGAAAAAACTCATCGAGGTGGGCAACCTCGAGGATCAGCGGTTCAAGGATGCGCTTTTTCACCGCATCAGCGCGGACATGGAGCTCAAGCCCCTGGACGTGTCGAGCAAGGTCAATACGGAATGGGCTTTCCTGGAGCACCTGCACGACGTCGGGTACCGCACCACTGAAAAATGGCTCGAAGAGAACTACGAGCAGATCGGCCACCGGTCGACCCTCGACATCGAATCGGTCTATCTCGAGACATGAAGGGGGACTTCGCATGACCGGCATCCTCGGGGTGGTCCTCGCACTGGCCCTGCTCCTATACCTGGGGGCTACTGGAAATCAGCGTCTCACGCACCGCGAATCCAATAGGGATATCTTCGAGGTGGCTGTGCTCGAACCCCTGTTTTCGCTCGCGGGGCTGATTTTCCCGGGCACTTTTTTCGGAGCTTTTTAATCCCCGCGGTTCCCCCCGGAAACAATAAAAAGGGCGAACCGGAAGGTCCGCCCTGAAGGTAGAAACGGGTCATCCAGTTTTTCCTTCAATTCTTCCTTCTGCATTCTCGGGACTTCCTGAGCCATAGAGGATCTCCTTTCATGGAAATTTCAGAATTCGGGGATTATTCAAACCGGGTCGATTGAGAACCTGATAGCCGAATCATCACAGATTCCAACGAAATTTAAAATGGGGTGGATCGGGTATTTGAGTCCCCGGGCGGGCCCATTTATCGCCGGAACTGATTCAATTGGGGCACCGCCTTTGTTCTCTTCCCATTCGGTAAATGGGGCGCCCGCCGGAATACAATTTTTATCTCACAAACAAAACCGATCTTTGAGTAATTTATTCGAACCAAATACATGAATTTCAGTATTTAAGTTCTTGCAAAGTTCTGTAGAGTAAACCCTTATAAACCGTTTATGGCGGTTCACATCTTGATTCACCGACATGGCGTCGGCGAATCCCATTCATCAGACTGGTTTTTACCAGAACCAGAGAAAGGAGCACGAACATGAGCGAAAGTGTTTACAAAATTATCGAACTGGTCGGATCAAGTCCCAATTCATGGGAAGATGCTGCAAAGAATGCCGTTGAAGAAGCCGGTAAGTCTCTCAAGAACCTGCGCATCGCGGAAATCGGCAAGCTGGATCTGCGGATGGAAGATGGAAAAATCGCCGCGTATCGCGCCCGGGTCAAGGTATCCTTCAAATACGAAGGCAAATAATTTTACGAATTAAAAGTCATGAAAATACAAGAAAGAGGAGGCCTCGGCGATACAGCCGGGGCTTTTTTTATGGACTGAGAAAGGCGGCACACCATGCTCAATTTCTCCCGGCGGCGGATGGAAACGGTGGGGCTTCCGCCCGGCTCACTGATCCATGTCGGCGAAAAAAGGATGGAGAAAACCACCATCTCCCTGGTCGATTATGATGAAACCCATTTTGAAACCCATGAGGATCTTTCGGTGGAGGAGACCTTCGCCTTTCGGGACCGGGAAAACACCACCTGGATTCATATTCAGGGCATCCATGACCCTTCGGTGGTGGAAAAAATCGGGACCCACTACCATATTCATCCCCTGGTGCTGGAGGATGTGCTCAATACAGACCAGCGGCCCAAAATCGACCGGTATGAAGAATGCCTCTATGTGGTGATGAAAAGCATTCGAAGCCGACACGAATCCCCGGAAGAGACCGCTTCCATCATGGTTGAGCAAGTGAGCATCATTCTGGGACCCAACTTCGTGATCTCTTTTCAGGAAAGCGAGGCATCCATTTTTGAACCGGTCAAAAAGCGGATTCTCAACCGCATGGGGCGGATTCGAAAACTGGGGAATGATTACCTCGCTTACGCTCTCATGGATACGGTCGTCGACGACTATTTTCTGGTTCTGGATGATCTGGAGGATGAAATTGAAAAATACGAGGAAAACCTGATTCTGGACCGGCCCCGAGAAAGTCCCTACGGCCTCTACCAGCTGAAACGGCAGATCCTGTATGTCCGCAAGGCGATCTATCCGGTGCGGGACCTGGTGGTGCGGTTTCAGAAGACCGACCTCGCCCTGGTGAGCGAATCCACCGCCGTCTATGTGAGGGACCTTTACGACCATGTCATTCAGCTCATCGATATCGTGGAAACCTTTCGCGAAATGACGACCAGTCTTCTGGAGCTGTATTACACCAGCATCAGCAACCGCATGAACGAGGTCATGAAGGTGCTGACCATTATCTCCACCACCTTTATCCCCCTGAGCTTCATCACCGGCCTGTACGGCATGAACTTCAAGTACATGCCCGAGCTGGAATGGAAATAGGGATACCCGGCGTCCCGCAGAGACGATAAAGACACGCTTTATTGGATGAGTGAACTGAAATGACCGTTTTGTAAGTTCCTAAAAATATGCTATAGGAGGTCGGAATGTGAAAAATTCCCGGTTCCGGGCGTTTGCGGAATGATGCGGGAATAGTGAACGAATTCTCTTGTGTGTACGTGCTCTTCGGGAGCAGGCACGCATGGCCATGCTCAGGACAGGTTTTATGCGCCCAAAGCCGTTTTTTAAGTTTCTGGTTTTCCTCTTTCTGATACCGACCTGCTCTCTTCTTAAAACCCCGCCTTCAGTTCAGGCCGCCGAGGAGATTCGACTCCCCCTGAATATGTCGAATCTTCAAAATCAATTGCTTCTTACTCGGGCCGAAACAGATCTAAATCCGCCCTGGCCGCGAAAAATTATTTACGACCAGGTCGTTTTCGACCCGAAGCGCCGGGCATTCCGCTATAGCATTACCTCCTTCGAGGTTCCGGAAAAGCCGGAACGGATCATTCCCCATACCGTCAACACAGCGGAAATCCTCTGGGCCATCTGCCCGCGGGAGCGGATTGCGGCATTCCATCAAAAAACGGCCGATCCGGCGGTCTCTTTTATCGCCGAGTCGATCGGGGATCGGTTTCCGCTGGTTTCTTCCGAGACATTGGAGGCCTCCATCCTTTCCCTTCAACCCGATCTGGTCCTGACCGCCTATCCCTCCGCTTCCGAACTCAAGTGGATTTTCGACAGAACAGAGATTCCCTGCCTCGACCTGGGGCATATCGGCTCGCTTCAAACGATTCAGAAGCAGATTCGACTGATCGGAAGGGCCATCGGTGAAATGGGGAATGCCGAGGCCCTGACTCAAAGCATGAACCGGAATCTTCGGCAAATGCTTCAAAAGATGCCGACACCGGACCCGCCGCCCCGGGTGGTTCTCTATGACAAGGACGGGTTTGTCACCGGCCGGTCCACCCCATTCGATACCGTTTGCCGAATCATCGGAGCGGTCAATGTGGCGGCGGAGCAGAAGATCTCCTTTCTCAAACAGGTTTCTCCTGAAACGATTTTGGAATGGAACCCGGACCTGATCGTGGTTCCTTCCGAACACGCCCGGGAGATTCACTCCCGGTTCCGGGAGAGCCCGATTCTCAGCCGCGCCGACGCCGTTCGCAAGAAAAGGATATATGCGGTGGACGGCCGTTACTTGAATGTCGGGTCGCAATTCATTCTCTTATCCGCCAATCTGCTGGCCGGGATTGTTTACCCCGGGGCGTTTTCGCCGGGGGACGGGGCCAGACCCCTTCCAGGTCAAAGGTGATCGGTCAGGCTTCCTGAAGGCGCGCCTCGAAAACCGCTTCTTTTTCCGGCGGGGGATGAACAAAGGTGTTTTTGACCCGTTCCGACTTGAGAAAATAGAGCGACCAGACGGTGGTGTGAATCGCCGCCCGAAACAGATTTTTGAAATCCGCCGGAGTCCGGGAATCCTGAAGGGAAGGTATCGCCTGGGCCCAGACCTGGTCGGCCGCCTGAAGGAGAAAGACGCTAATCAGGTAGATGATGAATATTCTGGGAAAGGTGTTTCTCTTCTGGAAAAAAAGGATGACCATCAGTATCGCAAACACCAGCCAGAGAATATTGAACACCAGTTCATAAATCAGAAGAGGCTGCCAGAGCGGATGAAAAAACTCGGAACCGGGGGCGGTCAACAGGTTCCATCGGCTGAGGGTGAACAGGGGATAGAGTGCGCTCATCTGATAGAGGTGGACCAGCGGCTTTATGGAAATGGCGAGAGCGGCCAGCCACAGCCAGCCTTGGATACCCTTCGGGCCGGCTTCATTCATCGTATCCGGTGAATATCGGCCTGTATCATAACGGTAGACTTTGTGAGCCGCAACCAGACCGAAACAGAGTACGAAACCCGCGAGTATTGCCACCGTCCAATTCAATTCCTCCTTCCAGGGTTTCACAGGCCCTTCCGCCGGGGGAGTATAGAGAATATAGCCCAGTTCATTCTTGATCCGTTTCAGGTTGGATAGATAGGCCGGGGCCTGCTCCGCCGAAACATGATCGGTTCGGGTGCGAAAGGCGTTCGAGATGGTGAGATGCCGGTCTTCATATCGAATATTCCGATCGAATACCATGCCCTCGTCCTCGATATGTACCGTTTCCGGTTCGATCTCCCAGTCACCAGACAGATCTACATGAGTGGTCTGCTGAAACCGGACCGGATGATCCACATGCAGCGGCATGGACCGCCGGCGGGTGGCGGGAAGCGTGATCAGATGATACATTTCCAGCGGCTGAAAGCTCGCCTCCACCGTCCCCTCTGTTTCGGACGGCTGCCAGATTCGGGGGATGGTATATGCTTCCGTGACCGTGACCGTATTGGTCTGAATATCGTCTTCCACAGAAATCGGTTCCCTCGAAAGAATATCCGGATACTGGGCCGCATAGTAATTGAGATAGGATTTTTCGATTTCCTGTGTGCTCTGCCGGTCGAACTGCCCCCGCAGAAGGTCGGCCCGGGATCGGCGGTAGACCGATCGAATGGTATAGGCGACCGGATCATCCGGTTCGCCGCAAAAATCGAACCGCTCCTCGATCTCCTGGTCGGGCAGCGGGTTGTCCGGAACCTCGATGGTGCTCAGCTCCCGGGTTTCCGGATCGAGGACCAGCGCCACCGAATAGTCGGGCTGCGTCAAATGCTCAAGGCTGCCGCGCTGATAGCTCCAGGTCGGGTCCATCCAATAGGTTCTGCCGTTCACCCTGGCCTGAAGGATGACATGATTGAAGGCGTGGGGACTGGGGCGCCGGTTCCGAATCCGGTGCCGATCCCGGGTATGGACCAGGGCGGGCCGGGATTCGATGTCCATGGAATGGAGCATTTTGCGGAGCAGAAAGGTCTTATCTTTGCAGTCTCCGAACCGGCGCTGAAGCACCCGGGAGGGGTCGTGGGGCTGGTGGGAGGCGGGGCCGATTTCGATGCCCATGTAACGGATGTCGTCCTGGACGAAGCGAAGCGCCTGAATCACCCGGCCTTCCGGGGTCGGGTCGGCTTCCGAAATTTTTTGAATTTCGGCATCCAGTGCGGCGCTGTTTTCTTCCGGAAGGGCGTAAAGTTCCGCCCCCCATCGGGCGACCTCTCCCCAGGTGGCGGCTTCGCTGAACTGAATCCAGGGGAATGCCGAATACCAGGGCGGCAGATCGCTGTCGGGGATGATCGCCGGCAGGTGGTCCCCTGAAAAAAGATACTCCTTCATTCCATCGATTTCCCGGGTACGGCCGGCGATCTCTCTGCCGTGGTGCTTGATGTGGATCGGCCGGTCCTTCGGCCAGAGCAGGCGATGACGAAAGCGATGCACCGGCACCCGCCACTGGGTGCCGATGTCGCGGTAGTAGCGGCCCCCGAACACCGGATTGGCGCCCCGCAGGGTAAAGCTGTATTCCAGGATGTCCCCCACCCGCAGATCATCCAGAATCAATGTAAAGGTTTTAGATCCGTCGTAGATCCGGGCCTCCAAAGCCTCTTCCCGTTGAAGCAGGGATATCTTTTCCGGGTCCAGCCGGTCCAGGATCTTTCCATTCCGGTGAATGGCGATGCGATGAACCGCCAGGGACTGGTAGCTGGGGTCGAAGGTGATCAACACCTGGGAGAGGGCATCGATGCCGCCCGGGTTGACGATTTTTTCGGCAAAATGCTTGTAAAATTCACCCCCGACCGATGTGGGATGGGCCTGGGAATCCACCAGAAGAAAATAAGTGCCGTTGCTGAGGGCCGCTTCGGGAATTTCGGCCGGGTCTTCAAAACGATGGGGCGTGACCCAGTCGGGAGGAGGGGTAATTTGATACTCGCCCGCAAAGCCGAAAGGGGTGAACAGAAACAGACCTACCAGAATGGACATGCAGCCGATACTGAATTTCATGAGACCGTCCCGTCGATGATTCAAGATGCATTGCGAATGTCGGCAGCGCAGGGACGAGCGGTTCACGGTTCCGGCGGCGGAGGAACCGCCTGAACGGGGCCGAAGGAGGGAAGCGGCGAAAAAAGAACGGCGGACAGGCCGCTGAGAAGAAGGTTTCGTCCGGCAACCCCGCTATCCGACACCGGTCGGACCGGAAGTTTTGCGCCCCTGCCTTGCGAACAGGTATGCCTTTATCAAACGAGTGATTACGAGACTTGTGTAGATATTCTGTGGAGAGATGTCAAGCATTATTTTTGATCCGATGGAGCGGCAATTACTGAGCTGTTTCACATCCAATACATATTTTTCCTGATTCCTTGAAAGAAGCCGATTGGCTAAGGTGATTACCAGAACGGACTCGACCCGATGCGAAAGTGCACCGCCGGATGGCCGATTCCTACCCCAAAATTACGGCATTTTCCCAATTGTGATCATTTGCAGGGATGATTTATGGTGAAGGATAAACAGAAAAGACCCTTTCTTCCGGCGCCGCCCACACCGTATATCGACCTGCACAATTGACCTGGAGGACGGAACCGGCCGGCAAATGAATTGCTGCAGCGGCTCGATCCGCCCTCCTGCTCCGGACCATCACATACCTCGAACCAGGGCGGTCATAGCGTGGGTCGCTTCAGGTCATCCTCATACTCGCCTGTGGACATGGCGTTGAGGGCCTGGGCCCAGAGAAAAAACTTGCAGGTGGCCAGGTCCCGAACCGTCTGGATGTTGAAGGCCTCCTTCAGTTTCTGCCCGTCCGACGGCGACACCCCTTTGAGAATCTCCACCGGCGCATTCAGGATCTCTTCCACCGGTTTCTCTTCCCATCCCTTGTCCAGGATATTTTTGAAATTCATGGCTTCCTCCCTTCCATAAAAGGTTTAATTCAATGAAAATAGCTCGTCTCTGTCCACATGCACTTCTCCTCTTAAGTACCTGTGCATATATTTCTGTACCTGATTTTGTAGGGGCAACCCCCTGTGGTTGCCCCGGCTAAGGGCAGGCACGGGGGCCTGCCCCTACTTCAGAATTCTAAATCGCATTTTCCTATTAATCATCTGCTCCTCCAATAACCGTTTGGGGTTTTCGGAAGAGATGATCCGACTACCCATATTCTAAACTGTCAGTTCCGTAACGAACAAGAAAAGATTTAAGGAACCGGTACGCTGGTCACGATTTTCAGGATACCGAGGACGTCCCCCAGATCGGGGGATTGGTTGAGATTGAGGTCGCCGGTTTCGGAAAATCCCCGAAGCCCGGCGACCGCCTGAAGCATGCCGACCGCGTCGGGAAGGTCCACCCGGCCGCTCCGGTCGAAGTCACCGATGATCGGCACATGCGAATAAATCCAGTCCCGGAAATTTCCGGCCCGGGTATAGACCCCGTAGAGTCCGGGTTCGGCGCACCCGTCGCCCCAGCTCACCACTCCGGCCAGCTTCCAGCCGTAGACGTTGTGGACCATCAGGGGGCCGCCGCTGTCTCCGTAGCAGGCGTCCCGCCCTCCGGATGGATATCCGGCGCAGAGCATGTTTTCGGTAAAATCCCGGGCGGAATAGGGGTAGCGGGTATCGGTCTCGATGAACCCCTGAATGCAGTCTTCCAGGGAGACCACCGGCAGGGTGGCCTCCATCAGCACCGGAGAATACGTTCCCGCACCGGAGGTATCCCCCCAGCCGATCACCAGGGCCAGTTCACCGGCCAGGTCCCGGTCCCCGGAAAAAACCGGGAGCGGTTCAAACCCGTACACCGGGGCCTCGAGTTCGATCAGGGCGATATCGGAATCGAGCAGCACCGGGTCGTAATCGGGGTGTCGAATGATGGCGCGGATTTTGGAGCGAACCCGGGTCGCTTCCTCGACGGTCAGATCATGGGCCCCCAGCAGAATGTCGAGGCTGCCGGCGCCTACCACCAGGTCATGGTACCGCTCGGTGACCACATGCCCGGCGGTGACCACCCACCGGGGGTGGATCAGAACGGCGCCGCCGACCTGTCCGATATCGGGGTCGGGTTCATCCGCATCCACCACGGCGGCCATCCAGGGCCAGGCACCGGGAAGCGCCTCCACCCCGCCCACGATTCGGGATGTTTTTCCGGGTGAGATCGCCGGGGCTTCATCGGCCGGCGCCGGCCCGGGCAACAACAGCAGGATCAGCCCGATGGCGGGGGTCCATCTTTTCACGGCGTTAATGGTCACGGGTGAAAAAGGAGATTTGCAAGGTTTTCAGAAACATCGGCCAGGGAGTTTCAAAACCGTCATATCTTGTTTGAATGGACGCGCCGGTGGTGCAGAAAAGAGACCACCGCATAGTAGATGGGGTAGTAGAGGGAAAAAGCAACCACGCCCCGAATCCAGGGGGCCTTGGGAAACAGGCAGATAATTCCTACCAGGAGCCCGTACACCACCGACAGCACCAGGGTCGGTTTTTGCAGCCATCGGGTCTGAGAGGGGTAGATATAATGGATCGGGACAAACACCATGATCGACAGGCCGATCAGTATCACGGCGGTCCAGAAGGGATGCGGCGGAAAAAAATAGAGATATAAAAAGACGATATTCCAATAGGAAGGAAACCCCACAAAGGAATCCTGGGTCTTGGCCTGGTCCTGACAGAACCCGTAGGCACTGGAGAGCATGGGCAGGGCGGCGATCCAGGTGAGGCCGCCGGGAAGCATCCCGAAGACCTTGAACGCGACGGCCGGCAGGAAGGCATAATTGATATAGTCGATGATGTCGTCCAGGCGGCGGCCGTCGAAATCGGGGGTGACCCGCTTCACCTCGAAGCGGCGGGCCAGGGCGCCGTCGGTGGCATCCACGATGACGGCCAGCCACAGAGCGATGAGAAAGCCTTGAATATTGTGGTCCTTCAAAGACAGGACCGCATAAAAGGCGAGCAAAACACCGCTGCTGGTGTAGGCATGCACGCCGAACGCCAGGATTTTTTCTAAAGCCATCTATTCAGGTCCCTTCGAAGGGAGAAAAACCCGCCGGACTGAAGGCGAGCGTTCTCGATTTGTGGAAAAGAATAAATGGACAAAGTATAATGCGAAATTCGGATTTGTAAATCCGTTTTTTCTCGACCTCATATCCGAGCGGTCAGTTCGAACCCGAAAGAGCGGCATCCGAGCGGCAATGATCACCATCCCCGGGCGGCTTCGATGATTTCCATATTTCGGATGCCCTCATGCCTTTGGAAATGGATTCGTGGAAATTTACGATTCGATCCGTTCGCGAATGCGCCGGCACATGTCGTTGATGATGTCGCTATGGTTCGACTGAAGCCACTGGCCGTAAGACGGATGGGGAACCCGGTTCAGATAATGGTTCGGATCCGGGTCCACCTCGCTTTTATCCACAAACGCCCGGGCCATATTACCGCAGGGGATGATCAGGGGACCGGGTTCGAGGCGGGATCGAAGGCGCCGGGTAAAATCTTCGAGAATCATAGCGTCCACCCGGGCCACGGTCTGAGACTGTCTTTGGACCGCGGTCGGGTTTCCCCGAATGGTCTTGAAGGCGTCGAACAGACTTCGGTGTTTGGCAGGCAGTTCCCTTGCTTTTTCTTTGAGGGCCGCCTCCTGAAGGGGAAGATTGCAGACATTCATCACCCCGAAGTGTCTGAAAAAACGGCTCTGAAACTGCATGCACCGGCCGAACGGGACCGGCTCGGGAATCTCTTTTCGATCGAACACCCGATCCAGGAGCACCCGGGTCATATCCCTGCCGCTTCGGCCGGAAAAGGGGGCCCCGAACCGCACCTCATCGGTATGGGGGGATTCGGCGATGAACAGCACCCTCAGATCGTCGAAGCCGAAGATATCCGGCACTCTGCAGGGGCCCAGATCATCCCGAACCGCCGATCCGAAATGATCGTCTGCCGCCAGCGCATCAATCAGCATCGTCGGTTCTCCAAAAGCCGCGGGAATACATTCGTCTCAACAAGTTTTTCGCCGAATAGGCGAAAATTCGACCGCGCGGCGTCAGGGTTGCGGCTCAATGGGTGATATCCACCACCAGGCGGGTGGGATCGGTCAGTTCCAAAACCCGATACCGGTTGGGGTTGTTCAGCCCGAGCACCCATTCTACCACGCCTTCGAAGTCGCAGACCAGGACCGCTTCATCCAGGATCGGAAGATCGGGGCTTCGCTGCCGGTCGGTCACTGTGGCATTCCCCGCCCGGGTATGGGCCCGGGCCGGATAAAAATGGACCTGAAGCCAGCCGGGTCCGTCGATCTCCACCACCTCCCCGGAGCCGCATTTTCGTATGGGCCGGTCGATATATTCGAGATGGTACCCGGGAAACTGATCCCCCTCGAATTCAAAGACGATGCGGTCCCAGTCTTCATGTCTTCCGATGCGGACATCCCGCAATACCGCCGGCTGATCCAGAAAATTGGGGGTGTCGATGATTCCCGCGGTCCATCGATTGGTATCCGAAGTGATGGAGAGAGTGCGCCGCACCCGGGTATCGGTTTCGGTCAATTCCGGTTTCGGCTTTTCGCCGCATCCGGTGATCAGGATGGCCGTTGCCAAAAAAACCATTGCCGCCCATCGGTGGAGTCGTCTCATGTTCGCTGCCATGGCCTCCGTTTCCATTGAAGTGTTCGCTTGAAGGGTTCGCTTCCGATAAAAAAAAACCGGGTCGCCCGACCATCAGGCAACCCGGTCATTTTTGAAAGAGCCCGAATCGGCCTTCACCCGGTCAGGGTGTCGGCGGATTCGGTGATCGCATCATTTTCATGGAGGTAAAAATGAATACAGGCAAACCTGTATTCTCAGAACATAACAACCCTTCCGGTGATGTCAATCGTCCACCCGCTTACCAGTTTTGATCATCGTTTCGGTCTTATCCTGAATAGTAGAAAGGCCACCGAAACGGTGATCATATCCCGCTTAACCGACCGGGGTCATGAAACGGCGGCCCCGAAAGATATAGGCGGACCACTTGCCCGGTTCGATCTCTACCCACACCTCCCGGCCCTCGAAATTGCGAACCTCCACCAGGTCCCCTTCGGAGAGTTCACCGAGGATGGGAAATTCGATGCCGGGTCCGCTTCGAACCCGCAGCCCGTTTGCGGTTACCCGCATGCGGAATGCCGGTACTTCGGAAATCGGGGGAACCGGCTCCGTCGGCGGCGCGGGCGGTTCGGGAATTTCCTGTGCCGCCCGCACCGCCTCAAGCACATTGACCCGGCCGTAGCCCATGGCATCATTGCGGCCCTGAATATAGGGGATGGGTCCCACCTCGTCGGCGGTGTCCCGAATGATTTGCCGCACCTGCTCCTCTTTCAGGTCCGGATTGGCCGAGAGGATCAGGGCCGCGGCCCCGGCCACGATGGGGGTGGCGGAAGAGGTGCCGTTGAACTGCGGATAATAATGGCCGTCGGCGGTCTGGTTGTATCCGGCCGGGCCCATGATGTCGGTGGTGTAGTTGTGAACCCCGGGGGCGGCCACATCCACCTCCGGCCCGAAGTTGGAGCCCCACCAGGTTTCCCCGTCCCGGCTCTCTTTGGTCTTGGGCTCGTCGAATTCGTTGCTGGCGGAGACGGTGAGCAGATCGGGGAGATTCGCCGGAAAATCGACCGACCGGCTGTCGTTTCCGGCGGCGATGGCGATCACGCATCCCCGGCCGTTTCTTCCCTGGGTTCGGGCCCGTTCAAATGCCTGGGTGATGAGGGTGGAAGGCGCGCCCCCGCCCCAGCTGTTGCTGAGGATGTCGGCCCCGTTTTGCCAGGACCAGTCGATGGCCCGGGCGATCCAGGAATCCCGGGTCACCCAGTATCGCCCCTGTTCTTCGGAAAAGGCGATCCGCACCGCCATCAGGGAACACCCCCCGCCGATGCCCCGAATCCCCAATCGGTTGCCGGGCACCGCCGCCGCCAGACCGGCGCAGGCGGTGCCGTGGGCGTCGGTAAACCGGGGCTCCTGAAAGGTATCGTCGTCGGTGGCGTCATAGGTGGAGAATACGGCGGCAGAAAGGTCCTCATGATTGCTGTCCACCCCCTCGTCGAGAACGGCGATCTTAATTTCCGGGTTGCCGATCTGAAGATTCCAGGCCTGCCTGGCTTCGGTAATATCCACCGCATATTGAAAACGCTCCCGGGGATCCTCCCATTCTGCTTCGGATCGAATGATTTTCCGAGGCAGCCGCTGAAACAGGGTGACGAAGTCGGGTTCGGCGAATTCGACTTCGGACATTTCATGGAATCGATTGGCCATTTCCAGGGGGTCCTTGTCCGGAAGCAGATCCACCAGAAAGGTGCTCTCCTCCAGCTGCCCCAGGATATTGCCGCCGTGGTCCGCCACCGGTTCCTCCGGCTTTTTCACCGACGGTTTGAAGCGGACGACGAGCCGCTCGGTGGCCAGCACCCGGGCGGTGCCCACCTTAAAAACCGGCGCCACCCGTTCCACCTGATCCAGGCCCTTCATGGCATCGGAAGCCTCGGCGAAACGGGCCGACCGGGTGCGGGGGGAAGGGGCCACCTCCAGGATGGTGTATTTTTCCCGGGGGACTTCCATCCGCCGGGAAAAGGGGGTGAGTTCGGGCCTTCGGGAGAGGTTCATTCGCAGGCTTCGGGGGGCGGGCTCCCGAAACCGAACCGCGATCAGGTCTTCATCCGGCTGAAGGGTGACCTTTTTCCCGCATGCAAAATAGAAATAATGGCTCATGTCTTCTCCTTTTTAGTTTATTACCACTCGGCCAGGTCAATGGTTTTTTCCAGGGTTTTGCCCTGGAGGCCGGATGATCCGCCGAAGAGGCTTCCCATGATATCGCTCAGGGTCCGTTCACGAATCACCGCTCCGTCCCGGCCGATGGGGCGAGCGGTCAGGCAGTGGTTGTTTTTGTCGATATCGATCTGGCAGAAATGGTCGTCCTGATTGAAATTGGAGGCTATGTAATCCATGGTGATCCCCGATTCGGTTTGAAAGGTATCCATGGGAGAACTGCTGCGGGAATCGTGAACATACCCGGAAGGGTCTCCGTCGGCAAAGGGAAAGGGCCAGTAGAGACCCGACGAGGTGACCGACAGGGCCTTGAGATTTCGGGCGTTGTCATGGCCTCCGAAGCGGATTTCCGCCACATTGAAATTGTGAATGTCGCCGGACAGGAAGACCACGTTTTGAATGCCGTTTTGGACGATGTGATCGATCAGCCGGGCCCGGGTGGCAGGGAAGGCGGGCCAGGAATCGCTGTTGTTTTTGGCCTCTTCGCCCTGAAGGGAATCGACCTCGTTGGGTACGAAAACCCCGGAGCTGATGATGAACTTGGGGACATTCCCCCGGTCCTGCTGCTGCCGCAGAAGCCAGGCGCAGAGGATGTCGAGCTGGTTGGGCTCGGTTTCGGGATTGGTGGAGGGCCGGCCCAGGAGATGGTTGTTTTTTAAAGATGCCCCTCGAAACCGCTGGGTCCGGGTGTCGAGCACGAAAAAGGGGTAGCCGCCGCAGGAAAAATGATAATAGAGCATCAGGTCGAAGCTGCGCGGGGAATGGCTCCACTGGTAGCTCATGTAGGCCCCGATGGCGATCTGAAAGAGCTTTCGTTTGGGTGACTGGTTGATCCGGTCCTGGCTCCAGTTGTCTTCGATTTCATGATCGTCCAGGATCATGTAATGGGGAACCTTTCTCAGGAGGCGGCGGCGGTTCTTGGCCTCGAAGGCGGACCGGTACCGATCCTGAAACTCCTCGTAGGTGTCGGCCAGAAGCACCGGCACATTCCGGTTGAGCATATCGGCATAGATCTGATCCCCCATCAGAAGCACAAACTGCGGATCGCTGCCGTGAGGGTTGTTCTTGACGTAGTCGAGCATGGGGCCGAAAATCTGATCGGCCCGTTTGCGCTTCCAGAAGAGTCCGGGATACTGGCAGGAGCCCATCAGAAAACTGAGCCGGTCGAGTATGGCGGATTCATCCGGAAAGGTTGTGAACTCGGCTTCCGAGGCCTCCTCGGGAAGGGCCTTGAGTTCGTCGATCCAGGAGTCGGCCGTCGGAATCAGTGTAGTGAGGGCCTCATCCGGCACCATATCGTAGGAATCGAAGGTGTCGATCAGGCTGTAGGCGCCCATGCGGACGGTATACCGGGTGTTCGGTTTCAGAGTGAAATCCGTGCCGTTGTCGTCCAGGTCCCGGTCCACCCCCAGATGAAAGGTGCCGGTCCGGTCGAATTCCCGGTGAAGGCGGAAGTACCAGGCCGGCGAATGCGGCAGGGGAGTACCGTTTTCGGAAATAACGGCCAGTACCCCGAGGGTGCGGTGGTTGTCGGTCAGGTCGGCGCCGCTGTCGTCGGGGTCCGAGGCTCGAATCCAGAGCCGGCAGCTCTTGTCGGTGGTGTGGCCCACGATGGGGCCCAGAGAGGGGGGTCGAAGTGAGTTCATGATAGACCTCCTTGGTTGCTGATAACGCGGCGTTATCCGCCGCGGTTATTCGATATGGGCTGCGATCCGCTCCGCCAGGGCCGCGATGGTCCGGGAGGGATTTCGGCCGATGGGGGTGGGCAGGATGGCGCCGTCGGCCACATAGAGGCCGGGGCAGCCGAAGACCTCGCCCAGGTGGTTCACCACCCCGTTTTTGGGATCGGTGGAGATGTTGCACCCGCCCAACGGGTGGGGGGTGATGAGAAAACGGAAAACCTCCCAGGTGGGCGGCGCCCAGGGTTTTCCGCCGGTGGCCTCGGCCAGCTTTCGGTGTCGGGCTGCGATCGCATCGATGACGGACCGGGTTCGGGGGCCGGCAGTCCAGTCCAGATCCAGGTGAACCCGCCACGGGGCGTACCAGAGCCGTTTGAGGCCCAGCCGCCCGTTTCCGCCGTCGATCCCCTGAGCGAACCAGGGCATGACCCCGCTCAGGGGATTTTCCCGGCGGACGACATTTTCGAGTTCATCGAGCAACAGGCTCACCCGGGGATCGAAAGAACCGGTGCGAAACCGCTCCTGAAGATAGTTGCCGAGAGCGTTGGGAAACCCGCCGTCCTCGATCCAGAACCGCTCCCCGGCCCGGGACCCGTCCAGATAATCGATCACGCAGGTGATGGTCGGCCCGTCGCTCGGCCGGACCCGGTCCGGGTCGTCATAGAATCCCGGGGTGAGAAAATCGCCGTTGGCGCTCCAGTTTTTGCCGAGAAAATCGCTGAGGCCGGAAAGGGTCCGGTATTGGTCCCGGGAGCGAAGCAGTATTTCCGTAGATCCCAATGACCCCGCCCCCAGCACCACGATGGGGGCCTTGACCGTGCCCGGATAGAAGCTCAGGTCGGCAATATGATCATAATGAACCGTGTATTCGCCCCCGGACCGGGACAGGTGGGAGACCCGGTGCAGGGGCCGCACCTCGGCGCCGTTCTGTTCGGCCAGGGCGATGTAGTTGAAATCGAGGGTGTTTTTGGCTTTGACCTTGCACCCGATATCGCAGTTGCCGCAGTGGACGCAGGTGCCCTGGGGGACGCCCTGGTCATTGACCACCGGCTCGGAGTGGCGCTCGTCAAAGGGATCCTCCAGCCCGTAATGCCACCGGTCGCTGAAGTTGACTGCCAGGGGAAGTTTGGCGAACCGGTCGATATCCCCGAGCTTTTCGGCTCCCTCCCGAACCAGTTTGAATCGCTGCGTCAACTGGTTGTCGGGAAGCACCTGAAGGTTGAGCATCTTTCCCACGGTTTCATAATAGGGCTTCAGCTCGGAGAAGGTGATCTCCGAAGGCCAGCCCTTTTCGAAGAGTTCGGGCTGGGCCTCCACCGAGACGTTGGCGTAGATCAGCGAACCCCCGCCCACGGCGGCCCCCTGGGCCACCGCCATGTTCTTGAAAAACCGCAGGTCGATCCATCCGTTTTTAAGCTGGGGCCGGTTTTCGTCCCAGATCCAGGCATCCTCGGCGGTTCGGGGATAATCCGCCGGCCGCCAACGACGGCCCCGCTCCAGAATCAGCACCCGCATCCCTTTCTGGGCCAGCCGGCAGGCGGCCACCGCTCCGCCGAATCCGCTTCCGATCACGATGGCGTCGAATCGTTCCGTCATAAAGGGTTCTCCTTGAAGCGGCTACATGGGGCCGTAGGTGAGCACGTCTTTGGCATAGACATCCCAGAGTTTGCCCATAAAGAGTTGTCCGAAGCGGGTGAGGGCGCCGATTCGGTCCGCCGAAGACGGGCCCTCGACCCGGAAGGTGGTCAGCTGCTTCATAAAATCGGGAAGCTGAATTCGAATGATTCCGGCGCCCCTGATTTCCGCCTCGCCCTGATCCACATCCGGCCGCATACGGCCCTTGTAGAGGTGCACGAAAAGGGTGGTGGTGTCGGCCCAGAGGTCCAGACCGGGTTCGTCCACCACCTCCTTGTGGCCGATCAGGGTGTGCGGATTGCCGTTTCCGTCGGTAAAAAACAGGAGATACCAGAACCGCTTGTGGGCGGGATCGCCCGCATCCACCAGCAGGTTGAAGGTGCCTTCCTCCACCGGACGCCATCCGCCCAGGGCCGGGCAGGAGACATGGCCTTCGATCCGGGCCTCGTGGTCGGGATGGGTGACGAACCGGTTCACCCCGTCCACCTTGATGGTGAGCCGGACATCCAGGTTCGTCCCCCGGGATTTGCCGGTTTTGAATCCTTTTTGATAATCGGATTCGCCTAAGGTGATAAACCCCTTCATTTCCTCAGTAAACTCCAGCCGGGTCAGGGCGGTGTGAATATCGGTGGGGTATTCGGACCCCGGTGATTTCAAAGGAATGCCCTCGGCCTCGCACCACTCCCGGGCCTTCTGCACCCCGAGATTGACACATTCCGCCACTCGGTCCCGGCTGAAGTTGATGAGGTAATGCATCGGCACCTCCGCCTCCAGGAGTTTGATCGTGATGGACCGCCCGAACTCCCCGGGTTTGCCGTCTTTGATCGCCTGGTTGTTGGCTTCGATTCGCTGAAGCAGCCGTTTGAAATGGCCGTAGGCCGATGTTTCGATAATCTGGAAGTAGTTGGCCACGAACCCGTCCCGCCACTCGCCCTTTCGGCTCACGGTCCAGATGATCCAGAGTTCGTCGGCGCCCCGGGCGATGGCCTCCTCCAGATTGGCGTCGGTGATAAAGACCGGATCGATGTAGGTATCGCCGTCGATGACCACCGGCGGAAACCACATCGGCAGGGAGACCCCGGCCGCCAGAAAATCCTCGCTCATTTCGTCGGGGGTGAGGACCCGAAGTTCATGCCGGGTGAAGTTGTAGACATTGAAGGTGGCCTCCTTCTTGGACGCCCGAATCTTGTCCCAGTCGAGCCCCCACCCGGTGAAGACGTTCTTTCGGTAGTTGTCGAGGGTGAACATCGATTCGGCGAAGAAAAGCCGGGTCAAAGCCTGCGTATTGAAGGAGATGCCCAGGTTCGGGTCGAGGTTGCGCCAGTTGTCGGCGATCTGTTTGCCGGACATGCCCTGGCAGTACATGGCCAGATTGAAGATGCCGCCGCTGGCCCCGTCGGCCAGGTCGAATTCGAGTTCGGCTTCATCCAGCCAGACCTGTAGGGCGCCGGCCTGAAAGGCGACCTTGACTCCGCCCCCGGCCAGGATGAGCGCGCGTTTGGGTTTCTGATCAGGCATGTCTCTGTCTCCTTTCTCGGGAGGTGAACCCGAATACCGGCATGAATCCCCCGGTCGGTCTCAATCTTTCAGGATGACGAACCCGGCCGGGGGGACCAGGAAAAAAAAGGCCGCAGCCCCGGTGACGGTTTTTCGAACCACCGCGGTCTGACCGAGCTGATTTCGGTCGGTGGAATAGATGCATTTGAGGAAATCCCCTTCGGAATGGAGACCTCCGTCGACGATGATCCAGGCCGACCGGGGTTCATCCGCGTCGGTATTCAGGGCGATCACCATTTCCCGGTCGTTGAAAATGCGGGACCAGGCGACCACCGACCGCATTCGGTCCTCACCGGTCCGGGTCGGAATTTGAAAATGGAGTCCGTCCGGGGAAATTTCCCTCAGATACTGACGACCCCGCCGCAGGGCGATCGTTTTCCGTCGAATACGGAGGACCTCGGCCAGCGCGCGATAGCCCGGGCCGGATTCATCAAAGCAATGGCGACCTCGGGACCGGAAGGGGCCGAACTCGCCCCCGAACATCGCCTCTCGAATGTACCGGTCGTTGCCGCCGGCGCCGTCGAAGCCCTGTTCGGCGCCGTAGTAGATGCAGGGGATGCCCAGGGTGGTGGTGTTGAGGCCCAGGACGGCGGGCAGAAGTCTGCGCCAGGCCGGATCACCGGCGCAGAAACGGGCCTTCTGGTTGCCTTTTCGCACCTGGTCGTGATCGTCCAGTACGGTGACCACGCGGTTGCGGAACCAGACGTGAGACTCTTTTTGGACCAGAAGGGAATTCCGGAACAGGTCGAAGTATTCCGAGGGATTCCGGTATCCCTTGACCAGGTACTCCAGTTTGTCGGGAATATCGGCGATGCCCAGGGCCGCATTGAGGCCGGTCTCCTCCTGAACCCGAAAGGCGTGCTGTCGGCCTCCGGTGATTTCTCCGATCAGATAAAAATTTTCTTTGCCGATGGACTGAGTGAATTCGTGAATGGCCGAGGTGAAAAACCGCACCGCCCCCGGGTCCATGTGCTTGACCGTATCCACCCGGAATCCGTCCAGATCGGCATAGGCGATCCAGAACCGGTAAACTTGACAGAGGCCCTTGAGGGCGGGTGAAGGAACATAGTGATCGATAGGGCCGGTTCCCAGATGAATGTCCTTGAGGTCGAAAAAATCCCCTTCGTAGAACTCCGGGTCCCAGTCCCAGCTGTTGATTCGGCCTTTACGGGTATAAAATTCCGGGTTCTGTAATTCCAGGGGCCAGACCGCGTCATCCGGCCAGAAGGCTTCGGCCCCGGGCAGCCCGACCTCCATGAAGGGAACATCGGGATTGCCGCGGCGATCATTGAACCCCTTTACCGCATACCGGCCGCCGTCCCATCGGGGATCGATATACCATCTTCCGGAATCGGGGTCCTTGGTCCAATGGCGGTCGGGGCTGTATTGAAATATGTTTCCGGCGTGGTTCAGAATAATGTCGAGAATCACCCGAATACCGTGACTATGGGCGGTCCGGACCAGGTCTTTCAGGTCCCGGCGGGTGCCGAAATGCGGGTCGACATCCAGGAAATTCTGAATCCCGTATCCATGGTAGGTCTCCTGAAACGCCACCTGCTTGAAGACCGGACTGATCCAGACGGCGGTCACCCCGAGCCGCTTCAGATATCCGATCTTGCTTTTCAATCCCCGCAAGGTGCCGCCCACCCACCCGGCACCGGCTTCCCGCCAGTGTTTCCGGCTTTCCGACGTTTCCATCGCGTTTTCCGCATCCGAGGGCTGAAAAGGAGAGGTGCTGCCGTGGGTGACCCAGCCGCCGTCGTTGTCTCGGTACTCCTTTTCGCGGCCGTCTGAAAACCGATCCAGCATCAGAAAATAGAGCACCTGGTCTTCCCAGGCCGGCGGAGACGGAAAAAATTCCCGGGCGGTCAGTGCATCAAAATCGAGTTCTTGTAAACTCCTTTCGACCATGTCACCGTTCCTTGTGGTTGGGATTGGAAATCGGGTGTTGTCTGGGGGTTTATTTAAGGGAGTTAATAAACTTCGGAAAGACTAACAATGATGATAATCCGTATATTGGGTTTGTCAATTATCATCTTAACAAGGCCAGATTCGTTTTGAATTCAGTTAAGGTTTATGCCAATGGATTTATAGCATCCAGGAAATCGAACTTCTTAAAATCGGTGTCGGCAGTGAACAGAACCCGAACGCCATGTTGAAGTAGGAGCGCCGCCAAATGAGCATCCGGAACCAGGTTTCCGCGAACAGGGAGTTTGCGGGATATTCTAGAATATATTTCAAGAAAATTATCTGTTTTCGACAGGGTCCTTACATGAGGCATTAATAGAAGAGAAGTGATACTATTCAGTGCTTCTTCCGGTTTCAGTGGGTTTGCAAATATACTTGGATGGGTCGAAATGCGCAGGAAGGCCATTATTGTAATCCAAGAAATACAAAATAGTTCAGATTCGGATAATTTTTGTTCTAGGAATGAAATGGCTTTGGAATGCCACTGATTGGATGTGTCCGATGCATATAGAAGAATATTGGCATCGATGGAATAACTCATTTGAAATCTTTGTCTAAAATAGAATACAAGACATCTTTATCGGACAAGTTAACCCGTGCATTCATTGGTTTGGTTATCCAATTGAACTTCGGCGGTTTTGATGATGATTTTCGCGCCGCCAAAGCCTCGGTTACGAGCTGCGTGACGATTTTTCCCATTGAACGCTTATCGCGTTTCTGGATCGCACGGATCTCTTCCAAAATGGGAGGGTCTATGTCTATGGTGGTTCTGGCCATGATGTTGTGATATTAAACATTTCCGCATCAGATGTCAAACAGAAGCAGCGGACGCATTTTTCCGCACCGTGTTGTTTCCGCTCAAAAAAACAGGGCGCCGAGGCGCCCTGTTTCATTTACTCAGTAAGCTTGTAAAAACTTATTTCACCCGCCCTTCCTTCCACGCCTTCAGCAGGTCGTCATATTTAACCGTCTGCCCCTGGGGTTTTTCATTTTCCAGCTTGGGTTTGGGCGCGCCGGGCTGATTCAGCCAGTAGGATTCTTCTCTTTCCGGGTTCAGCTTGGGGCCGCATTTGGCCTGTACGCCGGCCCGTTCCAACCGCTCCAGAATGCGATCCTGTTCGGCGGCCAGGTTATCCATGGCCGTATCCACGGTGACTTCGCCGGAGACCGCTTCCCCGATGTTCTGCCACCAGAGCTGGGCCAGTTTGGGGTAGTCGGGGACGTTGGTGCCGGTGGGGGTCCAGGCGACCCGGGCCGGGCTGCGGTAGAATTCCACCAGACCGCCCAGTTTGGGGGCGCGTTCGGTGAAGGATTCATGCCGGATATCGCTGTCCCGGATCGGGGTCAGGCCCACATGGGTCTTCTTGAGGGAGGTGGTCTTGGCGACGCAGAACTGGGCGTAGAGCCAGGCGGCCTTGCGGCGATCCACCGGGGTGGACTTCATCAGGGTCCAGGAGCCGCAGTCCTGGTATCCCAGCTTCATGCCTTCCTCCCAGTAGGGCCCGTGGGGGGAGGGGGCCATCCGCCATTTGGGGGTGCCGTCTTCGTTGACGGTGGGGCCGGGGGCGACCATATCCGGGATGAAGGCGGTGTACCAGAAGATCTGCTGGGCCACGTTCCCTTTGGCCAGGAAGGGCAGGTACTGATAGAAATCCATTCCCAGAGCACCGGGAGGCGCATACAGCCGGAGCCATTCCATATATTTGCGCAGGGCGTATTTGGCGGCCGGTCCGTTGGCGGCCCCGCCCCGGGCCACGCTGGCGCCCACCGGACGGCAGTCTTCCACCCGAATGCCCCATTCATCCACCGGTTTTCCGTTGGGAAGCCCCTTGTCCCCGGCGCCCGCCATAGAGAGCCAGGCGTCGGTGAACCGCCATCCCAGGTCCGGCGCCTTTTTGCCGTAGTCGTTGTGGCCGAAGACCGCCACCCCGTCGACCTCCTTGACATGCTTGGTGAAAAACTCGGCGATGTCTTCATAGGCCGACCAGTTGACCGGGACCCCCAGTTCATAGCCGTAGAGGTCTTTGAACTGCTTTTTGAAATCCTCCCGGTTGAACCAGTCGTAGCGGAACCAGTAGAGGTTGGCGAACTGCTGGTCCGGCAACTGGTAGAGTTTGCCGTCCGGGCCGGTGGTGAATGATTTTCCCATGAAATCGTCGATGTCCAGCGTGGGCAGTGTGACGTCTTTGCCTTCGCCCGCCATCCAGTCGGTCAGGTTCACCACGAATCCGTACCGGAAATGGGTGCCGATCAGATCGGAGTCGTTGATGTAGGCATCAAAGACGTTCTGGCCCGACTGCATCTGGGTCTGAAGTTTTTCGATGACGTCGCCTTCCTGAATCAGGTCGTGGGTAACCTTGATTCCGGTGATCTCTTCAAACGCTTTGGTCAGGGTTTTGGATTCGTACTCATGGGTGGGGATGGTTTCGGAGACCACCTTGATCTCCATTCCCTTGAAGGGCTCGGCCGCTTTGATGAACCATTCCATCTCTTTCAGCTGTTCCTCTTTGGACAGGGTGGACGGCTGAAATTCATCGTCGATCCATTTTTTGGCGGCCTCGGTATCGGCGCTCGCGACGGACGCCGCGAACATCAGGGCCATCCATACCATACCGGCCGGGATCATTCTCCCGGACATCCTCTGTCGTATCCCTTTCAACATGATCGTGCCTCCTCCTCTCGGCCTTCGATAGTAGGCTTCCGGTTTTTCCGGTCGATATCGACGGCGCGAAGGCCTTGATCGCCGGTCGACATCCGCTTGTCACGCCAATGGAATGCTACCCCCACCGCATCAGAAGGATCATCCAGACGACGGAGATTCCCAATGCGATATAGATGGATAGATCGGTCAGCCCCACCCAGGCCAGATGAATATAGGCGCTGCCCAGCAGACCGATGAAGAGCCGGTCTCCCCGGGTGGTGGCGATGGGAAGGAGCCCCCGCCGTTCGATGGTGGGGGACACCGTCTCCCAGATCGTCATGGCGGTCAGAATCAGGGCGATGGTGATGAAAAAAACCGCCGTCGGCAGGGTCCAGGCCATCCATTCCAGGGTCATTTCATCTCCTCCTTACACGCGGCCCAGGGCGAAGCCCTTGGCCAGATGATTGCGCACGAAATAGATCACCAGGGCCCCCGGCACGATGGTCAGAATGCCGGCGGCCGCCAGCAGCCCCCAGTCGAGGCCGGTGGCGCTCACGGTCCGGGTCATGGTGGCCGCAATGGGTTTGGCTTCGGTGGTGGTCAGGGTTCGGGCCAGCAGAAGTTCGACCCAGGAGAACATGAAGCAGAAAAAAGCGGTGACCCCGATGCCGGCCCGAATCAGAGGGATGAAAATCGTGATGAAAAACCGGGGAAAGGTATACCCGTCGATAAAGGCGGTTTCGTCGATTTCCCGGGGAATGCCCGACATGAATCCCTCCAGAATCCAGACCGCCAGGGGTACGTTGAACAGGCAGTGAGACAGGGCCACGGCGATATGGGTGTCGATCAGTCCGAAGGTGGAGTAGAGCTGAAAAAAAGGCAGCAGAAACACCGCGGCCGGCGCCATGCGGTTGGTCAGGAGCCAGAAAAAGACGTGCTTGTCTCCTAAAAAATGGAACCGGGAAAAGGCATAGGCCGCCGGTAGAGCGGTTACCAGGGAGATGATGGTGTTCAGGGTCACATAGATGATCGAGTTGATATAGCCTGAGTACCAGGCCGGATCGGTAAATATTTTAATGTAGTTGCCGAAGGTCGGATCGGTCGGATAGAGGGAAAAAGAGCCGAGGATGTCCGCATTGGTCCGCAGAGACATGTTGAGCATCCAGTAGATCGGCAGAAACAAGAGAAACAGATAGACGATCAGGCCGATGCGTTTTTTTTCGAATTTGCCTTTTCCGGAACTCACGGCGCCTCTCCTTTCCCCACGTTCTGGATGGCCTGATAAAAGAGCCAGCTGAAGAGCAGAATAATCAAAAAATAGATGAGCGAGAATGCGGCGGCCGGACCCAAATCAAACTGGCCCACGGCGATCTTGACCAGATAAATAGAGAGAAAGGTTGTGGAATTGCCGGGCCCGCCGCCGGTGAGAACGAATGGTTCGGCATAGATCAGAAAACTGTCCATGAACCGCAGGAGCACCGCAATCGTCAGTACCCCCCGCATCTTGGGCAGTTGAATGTAGCGGAACACCGCCCAGGCGGAGGCCCCGTCGATGCTGGCCGCCTGATAGTAGGCGTCGGGAATCGCCCGCAGCCCGGCATAGGCCAGCAGGACCACCAGCGGGGTCCAGTGCCAGACCTCCATCAGCATCAGGGTGATCCATGCATCCAGGGGTGAGGCGGTGTGGTCGAAGGCGAGGCCCAGAGAATTGATCGCTTTACCGAAAAGGCCGATATCGGGCCGGGTGAAGACGATCCAGATGGTGCCGATCACGTTCCAGGGGATGAGCAGGGGCAGGGCCACCGTGACCAGGCTGAGAGAAACCGACCAGCCTTTTTTGGGCATGGTCAAAGCGATGGCGATGCCCAGGGGGATTTCGATCAGCAGCACCAGTCCGGAAAAAAGCAGCTGCCGCCACAGGGCGTCATGAAGGCGGGTATCATGGAGGATCTCTTCGAACCATTCGGTGCCTACGAATACCCGCTGGCCCGGGCCGAAGATGTCCTGGACCGAGTAGTTGACCACGGTCATCAGAGGGATGATGGCGCTGAAGGCCACCACCACGAACACCGGCAGCACCAGGAACCAGGCCCTGTTGTCTTCCCATTTATCCATCGGTTTGCTGTTCTCCTTTGTTCACCAGGCGACCGCCGGAAAAGAGTTTGATCCGCTCCGGCGGAAACCGCACCCAGGCCTTCCCGGCCGGGACCGGGGTCCCCTCGGCCAGCTTCGCCCGCAGGGTGTGGTCGGCCAGTTTCAGGGTCAGTATTTTGAAGCTGCCCTGGTCCTGGACCCCTTTGACGACCGCCGGCAATCCGCCCTCGACCCCTTTGTGGTGGACCTCCAGATACATGGGCCGAATGCCGATTTCGAAGTGATCTCCGATCTTTCGGGCCGCCTCCGCGGTGGCTTCATCCAGGGGAACCGCGGTTCCGTTGATTCGGGCCTGATTCCCTTCCACGGTGCAGGGCATCAGGTTCATCCCGGGGCTGCCGATAAAATATCCCACGAAGGTGTGCATCGGATTCTCGAACAGCTCCTGAGGGGTGCCGACCTGAACGATTTCTCCCTCGTACATGACCACCACCTGATCGGCAAAGGTCATCGCCTCCACCTGGTCGTGGGTGACGTAAATCAGGGTCAGGCCGTAGCGTTCATGGATCTCCTTGAGTTTGCGGCGAAGCTGCCATTTGAGATGGGGATCGATGACGGTCAAAGGTTCGTCGAACAGGATGGCGGCCACATCGCTGCGGACCAGGCCCCGACCCAGGGAGATCTTCTGCTTGGCGTCGGCGGCCAACCCCGCGGCCTTCTTCTTCAGAAACGGGGTCAGATCCAGCATGTCGGCTACTTCCAGCACCCGCTCTTCGATGACCGACCGTTCCACCTTTCGGTTCTTGAGAGGAAAGGCCAGGTTTTCAAAAACGGTCATGGTGTCGTACAGAACCGGAAACTGGAAGACCTGGGCGATGTTCCGCTTTTCCGGCGGAAGCCCGGTCACGTCGGCGCCGTTATACCGCACCCGGCCTTCGCTGGGGGTGAGCAGCCCTGAAATGATGTTCAACAGGGTGGTCTTGCCGCACCCCGATGGGCCCAGCAGGGCATAGGCGCCGCCGTCTTCCCAGACCGTGTCGATCCGTTTGAGGGCATAATCTTCCGGCCCCTTCGGGTGGGGCAGGTAGCTGTGGGCGATATTGTCGAGGGCGATGTTCGCCATAAGAATCTCCTGCCGAAAGCTCAGGCCGCGGTGTTTTGGGGCGCGGCCACCAGACGCCGGGAAGCGTCATACACATAAAACCGGTCGGGATGGGCAAATATCGAAATCGGGCTTCCGATTTTGTAATTGAACACCCCTTCCTCCTGCACCACCAGAGAAGCCTCCTCGAACCGGGTATGCACAAAGGTTTCCGACCCGTTGATCTCGGCCAGTTCCACTTTTCCCTGAATCCGAATGTCTTGATCGGAACGGGATTTGACATAGAGATGGTTGGGCCGAATGCCGAAAAGGTATTCTCCGGCATCCAGTTGCTTCATGTGGCCGGGCAGGGAAAAACGGATATTTCCGCCGATGCCGGCTTTTCCTTCTTCGACGGAGGCGGTGATGAAGTTGACCGGCGGGTCGCTGAAGACTTCGGCCACCTTCACCGAGGCCGGGTGATGATAGACATGGGGGGTGGGGCCCTCCTGAAGCACCCGTCCTTCGTCCATCACGATGGTGTTGCCGCCCAGCATCAGGGCCTCGGTGGGCTCGGTGGTGGTATAGATGACGATGGCGGAGCGCCGTTCGAAGATGTCCTGGAGTTCGATTCGAAGCTCTTCCCGCAGCTTGTAGTCGAGATTGACCAGGGGCTCATCCAGAAGCAGCAGGTCGGTTTCTTTGACCAAGGCCCGGGCGATGGCGGTGCGCTGCTGCTGACCGCCGCTGAGTTCGGCCGGAAGCCGGTCCAGGAAAGGATCGATGCGAAGCATCTCCGCCGTGTGGCGCACCCGCCGGTCGATCTCGTCGGGATCGGCCCCGGCGACCTTGAGCGGGGAGGCGATATTCTTGTAGACGGTCAGAGAAGGGTAGTTGACGAACTGCTGATAGACCATGGCGATGGACCGCTTGCGGACGGAGACGCCGGTGACATCCTGGCCGTCCATCAGCACCCGGCCCCGGGTCGGGGGGTCGAGGCCTGCGATCACCCGCAGCAGAGAGGTTTTTCCGGCCAGGGTGCGGCCGAGGATGACGTATCGGGAACCCGAGGCGAAGGTCAGATGAATGTCTTTGAGATGGATTTCCTGTCCGACGATTCGATCCACATTCTCCAGAACCAATTCCATCGCGCCCGTTCCCCTTTGAAGGTACACCTACCGCATGAACATCCTGCGGACAGGGAAAATTCAGTTGCTGAATCCTTTTTGAATGAATGGGAGGTTCTATATCATTCCATTCTTATTTTCGCAAGTGAAAAATCAACCGTGAAGATGATCTATTCTGAAAACCGGCCCTGATCACCGTTTCGGTGGCCTCTCGATGATTCGGCTTGGCCGAAATGATGATCAAGGCCGGATAACCTCATCGTTTGGCTACATGAACCCGAACATCCGAGACCGAAAGGACCTCTCCCAGGGCGGCGGGCGGATTCCGGTCGGTGAACAGGGCGGTGATTTCAGCGATGGAGCCCAGGCGAACCATGGCGTTTCGACCGAATTTGGTGTGGTCCGCGGCCAGAAAAACCTGACGGGAATTGTCGATGATGGCCCGGGCCGCCCGCACCTCCCGGTAGTCGAAGTCGAGCAGGGTGCCGTCCGAATCGATGCCGCTGATGCCGATAATCCCGTAGTCCACCTTGAACTGCCGAATGAAATCGATGGCCGCCTCGCCGATAATGCCGCAGTCCCGGTGGCGGAGCAGCCCGCCGGTGATAATGATTTCGAAGTCCTTGTTCTTGCTCAGGATGGAGGCGACGTTCAGGTTGTTGGTGATCACCCGCAACCGCTCATGGAGGAGCAGGGCCTTGGCGACCTCCTCGGTGGTGGTGCCGATATTGATGAAGAGCGATACTTTGTTCGGAATGTGAGCAGCCACCAACCGGGCGATCCGCTGTTTTTCGGCCAGACAGATCACCTTTCGATCGGAATAGGCGACGTTCTCGGTGCTGGTGGCCGGGGCTGCGCCGCCGTGGTAGCGGTGGATCAGGCCGCTTTCGCTCAGGGTATTGATGTCCCGGCGAATGGTCTGGGGGGTGACCCGGAATGCCTGGGCCAGCCCCTCGATGGTGACGAACCCTTTTTCCCGGACCTGCTTCAGGATGTAGTCATGCCGGGTGCGGATGGACTTGGATTTTTTATCGCCTTGGTCCTTCGGCGTTTTGTTGGTCTCGGGCCGGTTCACGCCCGGTTCTTCCGTTGCCATGGGCTTTCCGTCATTTGTTTTTTTGAAATAAAAGGCATTCGGCGAAACGGATAACGGCTTTTCGGAAACGAAAATTTTAAAAAACTGTGTTGTCAAAAGAAAAAAATCAATGACAAAACCATCCGGATATGATAAATTTCTTCGTCAGTTCGGTATGAAAATACCAGTTTATCCGTGTAAATCCCATAGCATCCTTTTTTTGTTTTCTCAAGCGAAACTATTTTCCAAAGGATGAGCGGATAAGAAAACAGGCCTCCAACCCTATCGACGGAAGGCGCCATGAAAACCCGGGTCTTAATCATCGGCGGGGGCATTACCGGAACCGGATTGGCCCGGGACCTGGCCCTGCGGGGGGTTCCCTGTATTCTGGTCGAACAGCGGGATATCGATGCCGGGGCCTCCGGAGGCAATCACGGCCTGCTTCACAGCGGGGGCCGGTATGTGGCCTCGGATGCCGAAGCGGCCCGGGAATGCCGGGAGGAAGGAGACCTGCTCAAACGCCTCGCTCCCCATTGCATCGAGGAAACCCAGGGGTTGTTCGTGGCCGTACCCGGGGATGACGAAACCTATATCGCCGATTTCCCCGGTTTATGTGAAAAGAGCGGAATTTCCGCCGAACCTGTGGACCTGAATACCGCTTTGGAATGGGAACCGGCCCTCTCCCCAGAACTTATCGCCGCCTATGCCGTAGAAGATGCATCGGTCGATCCTTTCAAGCTCGCCCTGGACAATATCGCCGATGCCCGCCGGCTCGGGGCGGTCTTTCTGCCGCATACCCGGGCGGTGGCCTTCGAATCCGAAAAAAACCGGGTGCAATCCGTTCGCCTTCGCAATCGACTTACCGGTGAAACCCTTTCGGTCGAGGCGGATCAGGTGGTCAATGCCGCCGGGGCCTGGGCCGGAATGGTGGCGAATCTGGCCGGGCTTCGCCTGGATGTGGTCTGCTCCAAGGGCGCCCTGCTGGTCACCCAGAGCCGAATCACCCGCCGGGTGATCAATCGGCTGCGAAAACCCGGTGACGGGGATATTCTGGTTCCCGGCGGCACCGTATCCATTCTGGGAACCACATCGGTTCGGGTGGACACCCCCGACGGGAGCCGGCCCACCATTCCCGAAGTGGACCGAATCATCGAGGAAGGGGCCGCCATGGTCCCGGTCCTGGCCGACACCCGCTACATTCGGGCCTATGCCGGGGTTCGGCCCCTGATCGGGTCTTCGGGCGGGGATGACCGAAAGGTCAGCCGCGGGTTCGCCCTTCTCGATCATGGGGCGCAGGGCCTGGAAAACTTCATTACCATCGCCGGGGGTAAACTCACCACCTATCGGCTGATGGCCGAAAAGACCGCCGATCTGGTGTGCAAAAAACTTCAGGTTTCGAAGCCCTGCCGGACCCGCACCGAACCGCTTCCCCCGTCCGACACCGGGCGATGGACCCAGCCGGGCCTGGCCCCTCGGGAGTGGCTGCGGTCGGGGCGGAGCGACGATCTTCTGCTCTGTGAATGTGAAATGGTCTCCCGGGATGTGGTGGATCGCATCATTCAATCCCTTCGGGACCAGGGGGGACAACCCACCCTGGGATCGGTGGGGCTTCGCAGCCGAATCGGAAAAGGACCCTGCCAGGGCGGATTCTGCAGCGCCCGAATCGCCGCCTATATGTACGACACCGGCGCCGTGACCGGACATTCGGGCCTGAAGGGGCTTCGGGATTTTCTTCGGGAACGGTGGCGGGGAAAACGCCCGGTGCTCTGGGACCTCGCCATGGAGCAGGCCGAACTTCAAGAGGCGCTCCATTGCGGCCTGTATGGGCTGGAGCAATGAAGGGAGAAACCCGCACCTGCGACCTGCTGGTGGTCGGCACCGGTATGGCCGGCATGGCCGCGGCCCTGTTTGCGGCAAAAAAAGGAATCACCACGATTCAAGTGGGGCTGCCCGGAGAAATCAATTTCGCCAGCGGCCTGCTGGATCTGATGGCGGTCCATCCGGTGGGGAAGAATCGTCCCTGGAAAGACCCGTGGGCATGCATTGAGGCATTGGTTCGGGATGAACCGGCCCATCCGTACGGCAGAATCGCTCCGGAAGATATCCGCGCCGCGGTTTCGGAAATCACCGAAGCTCTGGCCGCTTTCGGATTGCCCTATACCGGCTACGGAAGCCGCAATGTTCAATTGCTCACCCCGGCCGGAACCGTCAAAACCACCTACCGGGTTCCCCTCTCCATGTGGAAGGGGGTCGAGGCCTGGGGAGACAAACCGGCCTGTCTTCTGGTCGATTTTCAGGGGATGAAGGGGTTCAGCGCCAGGCAGATTGCGGAAATCCAAAAACCGGACTGGCCCGGCTTGCGAAGCGCACGCATCGCCTTGCCGGGCTTCAAGGGAGAGGCCTATCCGGTGACCATGGCCCGGGCTTTGGAATCCCCGGACACGGGGAGCGCCCTGGTTGAGGCGGTGAAGCCCCATCTTCGGGGAGAATCGGTCATCGGTTTTCCGGCATTTCTGGGGTTTGAAGATACCGCCCGGCTGATCGCTTTCCTGGGAACGGAACTAGGCGCCCATATTTTTGAAATCCCGACCATGCCGCCCTCGCTCGGAGGGCTGCGCCTGCAGCGGGCGTTTGAAAAGGGGCTTCCCACCCTCGGGATTCAGGCGCTCTATCAGAAACCGGTTCGCGGCGTCGAACGGCTCGGCAACGGTGATTTCCGGTTCGAGATCGGAGGCGCCGACATCGACACCGTAGTGCGGGCCCAAGGGGCCGTCCTCGCCACCGGCCGCTTTTTCGGAAAGGGCCTTCATGCCAATCGCACCGGGATTCGGGAAACCGTCTTCGGTCTGCCGGTGCGGCAGCCCGAATCCCGCACCGAATGGCATCATCCCGACTTTTTACATCCTGAAGGGCATCCGGTGAACCGTGCCGGACTGGAGACGGACGAATGGTTTCGCCCGCTTGGGAAGAATGGATCGCCCGCCTACCCGAACCTGTTTGCCGCGGGCTCCATTCTGGCCCACCAGGACTGGATGCGGATGAAATGCGGGTCCGGATTGGCCGTCGCCACCGCCTTTAAAGCCGTGGCGGGCTTTCTGTCCGGCGGTTGAGGATTATCCCATGCTCCAAAACTCAGGATTGAATACCCTCCTTTTCTATATGTCTCTGGCCGTCTGCCTGGCCGGAATACTGTACCGGGTGTTTACCTGGTTTCATGATCGGGTCATATTTCCGAATGCCGGGGCCGCCGCCACCCTGAAACGGATGGGCGTCGGATTTATCGGGGTTTTCCGAACCCCGGCGGGTGGTAAAATTCCTGGGCTGGTCCGAAGCCTGGTCGGCAAGGTGTTGCTTCAGGTCCATATCCTGAAGCAACACCCGCTCCGGTGGGTCATGCACATTTTTATCTGCTACGGGTTTCTCTATCTTCTCCTTTTTCACGCTCTGGACGACATCGTGACCCGCACCCTTTTTTCAGGATACGAACCCACCCTGCATCCCTTCCGGTTTCTTCGAAATTTGTTCGGGCTGATTCTCGCTGCCGGTCTCGGCATTGCCGTATACCGGCGATCGACCGTAAAATTGCTTCGGGAAATCACCGGAAAAGGGGATCGGGCCGCATTGGCGATTCTGGTTTTCATCGTCTTCTCCGGATTTTTTCTGGAAAGCGCCCGAATCCTATCCCCCCGCATGTTCGACGACATGGTGAGGGCCTATGCCTCGGATGATCCTGCGGAGATCGCCGGATTGAGGGCCTACTGGGCAAAAGAATTCGGGGTGGTTTTTCCAGGTACTTCCAATTCTATGAATTTGAACCGGCTCGACCTGGGGCGCATGGTGCATGAAGAGAGCTGCGCCTTTTGCCATGCCCGACCGGATACGGCGATTGCGGCCTGGCCGATTTCCCGAATGCTTCAGCCGGTGGCCGGAATACTGAATCAAATTCAAGCCGATCAAATCCTCTGGCAGATTCATGTCCTGGCCTGCTTCACCGGACTGGCCCTCCTGCCGTTCACGAAATTTTTCCATATTCTCGCCACCCCCGTGAACCTGTTGGTCCGAGCGGGCAGGGAAGACACAGCAGAAGAAAAAGCCGAACCCGCCGCCGACACCGCCCGCATCCTCGGCCTGGACGCCTGCACCCACTGCGGGGTCTGCAGCCGGTACTGTTCCGTGGAACCCGCCTACCGCATCCTCGGCAATCCGGATATCCTTCCGTCGGAAAAATTGCGCTCCCTTCAATTCACCGGGATGAAGAAAAATCTGCCGCCGGGCCGAATGATGCGAATGGCCGAGGGCAGTTTTGCCTGCACCGCCTGCGGCCGGTGTACCGATCTATGCCCTTCTGAAATCGATCTTCAGGAATTGTGGACGGCGTCCCGGGCGGATCTGATTCAAGCCGGATACCTGAACCTCCATGGATGGGCCCGCACCCGTTCCGCCGCCGAATGGGGATCGCTTCTGGACCAGCCGGGCCCCGCCGCCCCCGGAGTCTCCGCTCACCTCGGGCTCACCGACCGGGCCGAAACCTTCTGGGCCTGCGTCCAGTGCACCACCTGCACCAGCGTCTGCCCGGTGGTGGGGGCTTCCGATGATCCGGAAAGCGAACTCGATTTGACCCCGCAGCAGGTCATGAACCTGATGCGGCTTCAAATGAAGGAATTGGCCCTGGGGGCGCGAATGGTCTGGAACTGCGTCACCTGTTATCAGTGCCAGGAGCATTGCCCGCAGGGCGTCCGGGTGGCCGATGTGCTGTATGAACTGCGCAATCTGGCGGGGGAGCGGATGGGGGCGCACCTTCGCAAACCCGACCGGGATGGAAATCGATGAAATACGCCTATTTTCCCGGATGCAAAATCCCCCGCCACCTGCCTGAATACGACCGGACCACCCGCGCGGTCCTGGATCGGCTGGGTGTCCGGCTGGCGGAAGTCCGCTTCAACTGCTGCGGATACCCGATTCGGCAGCAGAGCTTTGAAGCCTCGGTTTTTTCGGCGGCCAGAAACCTGGCCCTGGCCCGGCGGGACCATCTGACCCTTCTCACCCCCTGCAAATGCTGCTACGGCAATCTCAAACATGCCGAATACTGGCTCAAACAGCGCCCGAATCTCCGGATCGCCGTGAACGACCGTCTGGCCCGGGAAGGCCTGCACTGGGACGACGATATTCGGGTGATTCACCTGCTCACCCTTCTGGACGAGGATCTGGGGGAGGGGATGATCCGGGAACGGGTGGTCAAACCCCTGACCGGCCTGCGGGTGGCGGCCCATTACGGATGCCATGCCCTGCGCCCTTCTGAAGTGACCCAGTTCGACAACCCGCTGGCGCCCACCATTTTCGAACGCCTCCTCGCCGCCGCCGGCGCCACTCCGGTGGACTGGCCCCTGCGGCTGGAATGCTGCGGCAACCCGCTTCAAGGCAAAAACGACCGGCTCTCCCTCAATCTGATGACCCGCAAATTACAGGATGCCCGCCATGCCGGGGCGGATGTGGTGGCCACCGCCTGCACCTATTGCCAAATGCAGTTCGATCGGGTTAAATCGGAAGCGGTGTTTCAGGGACAAGGCCGGGATTACCCGCCGGCGGTTTTGGTTTCGGTGTTGCTGGGGGTGAGTATGGGGTTGAACTTTGAAATGCCGGACCGGTGTCGGGTCTAATATTGATCTTCCTCTTCCTGGCTTTCTTCCGGATCACCTCGCGAACATAGTCCATCAGCTTTAATGATGCCTCTTCTGATTGTTTGATAGCCGCACTTTTTCCAATGGAACAAGGTAAAAACGATGAAATGAAAGATATAGCTTGTAAAATCTTATGGGACTTTGTATTGAACCCGAATACTGGTCCCTGTTGGAAGCCGAAGAAAAAAATTGTGGGAAAGTCAGAGGGAATGGTTTTGGAAGGGGGATTGGAGATTGGAAGATAGTAAATCCAATAGTTACCCATGCTTATTCTACAAATACAGAAGTTTTTCTATGCCAAAGAACACGATTATCGATCTTTTCGTCGCACGAACCGAACAGTTACTAAGTCAGTTCGAGGGGGCAAAAGCAATTTCACATGGCCCTACTGTGGGGGCAATGGATGAAGAGATCTGCAAAAATGGTGATAATCATTGCGGTGATCTGTATGATAAGCTGTATTGAACAGCAAACAGTCACAAAGGAAGAAACAATGAAATGGGATAATGAGAATACACAGTCGTACCTGACAATATCTGATGACGGTCTTACGGTTTCATGGGATAAAGATTTCGAAGCTGCATGGCTGAGTTCTCAGACCACTGCAAGACTGAAGGACGATATTTTCAAATGGGATTTCAATGTACAGGCTATTGCAGATCGACAAATAGGAGTGGGAATCATGACCGAACCGCCGAACTGGGGTTTTTACGGTTATCTCGGGGCAGGCAAGGGAGCATGGTCTTACGATGCCTATCAAGGTGCAATTGTTACGGAGACAAGAGCCGTTCACTCGAACTTGCCCAATTTTTCGAAAAACGGGGTTGTTTCGGTTATTTTGGATTTGAAAGAAAACTATACATGCACGTTTGTAGTAAACGGTCAGGAAACTCCGAGTATCAATTTGCCGGAAGGATGCACAATTTTTCCCGCAGCCTGCCTTCTTAAAAAAGGACAGAAAGTCAGGATTGAAAATTTTGAAAAGGTCAGATAGCACATAAAGATTGGACTGACTTGCTCATGAACAAACAAACAACAATTTTCCCCAGCTGTACCGAGCAGGTCAGATTCAATCTGGGAAGACGTCGCGGCGCAATTGGAAATGCGGTATTGCATTCCCCTCAGGGTCAAGGACAACCGGGTGGGGGTGATGACCTTGGGCAAGCGGGTGGGGGATTTACTATTGAATCTTCTAAAACAGGACGACCGAGGACTTGGTTGTTTCATAAACTTATAAATGCCATTTTGTATGTCACCAAGACCGGTTGCCAGTGGCGCATGCTTCCTGCAGATTTTCCACCGTGGCAAACTGTTTACTATCATTTCAACAAGCGGTGCAAAAATGGTGTTTGGAAGAAAATTAATGATGTTCTGACCCGAGAAGACAGAAAAAAATCGAGTCGTGACCCCTCGCCAAGTGCCGGTATAATTGATAACCAATCTGTCAAAACTGCCGAAGTCGGCGGTCCCCAAGGCTACGACGCCGGTAAAAAGGTATCCGGCAGAAAGCGCCACATTCTGGTCGATGTGGGAGGAAGAATAAGTCGATCTTGTAATTGTTAAACGACCAAAAGAAGCAAAGGGATTTGAAGTTTTACCACGCCGCTGGGTTGTTGAAAGAGCCTTCGGTTGGTTCAACAGATTTCGCTGCCTCAGTAAGGATTTTGAATATCTATTTGAGATAACCGAGAGTATGATGCATATAGCCATGATGTCTTTGATGTTAAAGCGGCTGTTTCCTAATGATTGTTAGTTTTCAAACAGGCTCTAACACCGGGGCGATTTGAAGTGGGATCGCTTTTATTGTAAAATGTAAGGTGGAATCATGAGCGATAAACGCAAGAAAACGAATGGTTTGGAGTTGCCGACCTTTGATCCGAAAGAAAGCGCAATTTTCGCTTTTAAACTATTGAATAGTTTAAAAATCAAGTGCGTTTTAATTGGAAGACTGGCAGTATGGTATTGGCTACCCGATCCTGCCGGCCATGCTTACACCAAGGATTTGGATACAGCCATCACGAAAGCGGACAGACAAATAATCATTCAGCATTTGAGCAATCGGAAATATGAGATCAGAGAATTGATGATTGGAGGAATAAACGTTTACAGTGAGGCGGATAATATAAATGTTGATTTTATTGACAGGTACTCCGTTAATGAAGGTGATTTAAGCAAGTTATTCGAAGAAGCAATTGATTCTGCAACAGAAAAAATCAGCATTGGAGGAACAGAACTTTACGTTATTTCACCTGAACATCTGATCGCTATGAAAATATCAACTTTTGAGCGAAAAGACGAGGATGATGCCAAAAATTTACTTGAGTATGACTTTGTTGATATTAACAAGCTGCGTGGGATAGTGGATAGAAATATCGCTCCAATCAGAGTGAAACTTGAACAGATTTTACGAGAAGTCGGACACCCAATGGCTCACAGGAGACAGAAATATTACTAACCTCTGTACCGCGAACTAAATATAGAGAAAATATTGCAAATTTGCAAGATAACCAAAACCGAGCTATTATCGGCCAATCCCGGTCGCTCCAGTGGACGCTCGAACCTCGCGCCCGCCGAGTTTGTGCCTATCGCGCCAGGCGAAGCGTACACAAAGAATCAGACAGGCCGAAGGGGAAACCGCGCTCCCTGAAGTACCGGCATAGCTCCGAAATAAGCATGTTTATGAAAAGACGTACACAAGAACCCTGGAGACACACCCGACCCCGGGGCATGAAAATGGAATGACGGTATTGAGGCACTCGGAGGAAACCCGGAAACGGAACTATCCGGAATCCTGTGTTTATGGAAGGCCGGAAAACCGACACACACCTAACGAGGCGTTAATGTAGAAGCATTTTTCGTCCGCTCCGCTCACTGAAATGCGCCGATTACAGCTGGCGTTCGCTTCTGTAAAGCTTACCATTGACGTCATAACGTCACGGAACTACAATGTCATAAATATTGGAGATGACATTGTGGCGACACCAGCGGAAAAGAGGAGACATAGTATTGCTGTCAGTGGTTGAACAGAAAAGACTGCATTTATCAAAGAATACTGAGGCCAAGAAAAAGTCGCTGCTCGGTCAATTTCTTACGGCCGAAAAAACGGCTGCATTCATGGCAAGCCTTTTCCCGGTTGGAGAAGGTGTCTGTCGCCTATTGGATGCCGGAGCAGGCATCGGCTCATTGTCCGCAGCTTTTTTGGATAGATGGAAGGATGGCGGATTTCGTTTCAGGCAAGTTGTGGTAGATGCCTTCGAACTGGACTCCGCATTGGCCGAACACTTGGCGCAAACCCTGGAGAAATACAATCAGAGGGGCGATTTTGAAGGCAATATTCATGAAGAAGATTTTATCCATGCCGCAGTCGAATCGCTGATGGGCAGTCTTTTTTCGAAACCCCTGGAATGGTACACGCACGCGATCCTTAACCCGCCCTATAAAAAAATCAAAAGCAATTCAGTGCACCGGCAATTCCTGCGCCGCGTCGGCATCGAGACTGTGAACCTTTACAGCGCCTTTGTGGCGCTGGCTGTAGCGCTGGCTGCACCGGGCGGGCAGATCGTGGCCATCATCCCGCGCAGCTTCTGCA
>CAZNLT010000013.1:0-7671 GCA_964573705.1 uncultured Desulfobacterales bacterium | reverse complement strand
GCGCTGGCTGCACCGGGCGGGCAGATCGTGGCCATCATCCCGCGCAGCTTCTGCAACGGGCCGTATTACCGCCCGTTCCGCAACTTCCTCCTCGAGCGAACAGCGATCCGCCATATGCACCTGTTCGAGTCGCGCAACCAGGCTTTCAAGGATGACGCGGTTCTGCAAGAGAACATCATCATTCGCTTGGAGCGTGGTGGCCGGCAGGGGCCGGTGACGGTTTCGACCTCCACCGATGACAGTTTTTCCGACCTTGCCACCCATCAACACCCGTTCGACCGGATTGTACTCCCGGATGACCCAGAGCGGTTCATCCATGTACCCACCTCGACCGAACAGAACACCATCGATCTTTCCCCGGCGATCCGTTGCACGCTGGCCGATCTTGGCATCAGTGTATCGACCGGCCCGGTAGTTGATTTTCGCATGAAAGCGCATTTGCGCGACATGCCGGGGCTGGACACCGTACCCTTGCTCTACCCCGGTCATTTCAGCGGCAACGGCACCACATGGCCCATCGCGGGCATGAAGAAGCCCAATGCCATTGCACGCAACTACGAGACCGAAAAATGGCTTTACCCGAACGGGTTTTATTGCGTGGTGCGCCGCTTTTCATCGAAGGAGGAAAAGCGGCGGATCATCGCGAGCGTGGTTGAGCCGGGTGCATTCGGTGACGCGCCGGTCCTGGGCTTCGAAAACCACCTCAACCTGTTCCACAAAAATAAGCAGGGCCTGCCCGAGCCGCTGGCACGCGGGCTATCCGTGTTCCTCAACACGACCGCGGTTGATGAGCATTTCCGGCGCTTCAACGGCCATACACAGGTCAATGCGACAGACCTCAAACTGATGAAGTACCCGAGCCGTGAATCCCTGATTCAGCTTGGCGAATGGGCCATGCAGCAAGGAACGCTCACACAAGATCAGATCGACGCCCGGCTCAGAACCCTGACCGCATGAAAAACAACAACGATTATATCGAGGCCGCGCAGCAAATCATTATTTCCTTGGGCCTGCCCCGAGCGCAACAGAACGAACGTTCCGCTCTGTGCCTATTGGCCCTGCTGAGCCTCACACCGGGCAAGCCATGGGCCAAAGCGGAGAACCCGCTGATGGGGATCACCCCGATCATGGATTGGGTGCGGGAGCATTACGGCAAGGAATATGCCCCAAACACTCGTGAGACGGTACGCCGCCAAACGATACACCAGTTCTGCGATGCCGGCTTGGTCCTCTACAACCCGGACAAGCCCGACCGTCCGGTGAACAGCCCGAACGCGGTTTATCAGATCGAACCTGCCGCTCTGGCACTGCTGCGAACCTTCGACACTCCGGATTGGCATGACAATTTGGCCGCCTATATAGCCGAGCGTGAAACGCTGGTTGCCAAGTACGCTCGGAAGCGAGAACAGAACCGCATTCCGGTTGAGATTGCGCCGGGACAACAAATCACCCTCAACCCAGGGGAGCACAGCGAACTGATCCGGGCCATCATTGAGGATTTTGCACCACGTTTCGCGCCTGGCAGCGTGCTGGTCTATGCCGGCGACACGGGCGAAAAGTGGGGTTACTTCGATGCCGCCTTGCTGGCAAGCCTTGGATGTGGATTCACACGGCAAAATGCCTGACGTGGTGTTGCACTACACCGCGAAAAACTGGCTGCTACTGGTGGAGTCCGTCACCAGTAACGGGCCGGTCGATGGGAAGCGGCACGCCGAGCTTGCCGCTCTGTTTGGCCGCTGCCTTTCCAAGATTCCACCGCTGTTTTGGTTCTTCGGCTTCTTTTCTCCCTTCACATCCTGCCTATTCTGATTCAGACTTGTACCGGCTTTCAATTCATGGGAATATTGAATCGGTTGTCTGGCCGAATTCATACCTTTTGGGGCCATTCTGTATCAGGAACTCATACAAGTAAGGGAAAAGACATGCTCCTGACCGTATTGAAAATGCTCGGCATCCTGGTTCTGATTTATGGCGGGCTTCTGTTGTTCGTGGTGGGATGCCAGCGCAAGATGATCTATTTTCCAAGTCAGGGTTCGGAAGAACGCCTTTTGAAAGAAGCAAATGCAAAGGGAATGACGGCCTGGCGGAATGCGGAGGAGGAACTGATCGGCTGGAAAGCATCGCCGGTGGAAGGTGCGGAAAACGGGAATGCGGTTGTTGTTTTTCACGGAAACGCCGGATATGCCCTGCACCGTGACTATTTTGTCGACGGATTTCTATCGTTGAACGGTCAATCCTCCTGGACCATTTATATTTTTGAATACCCCGGCTACGGCGCCAGACCGGGTCGGCCTTCGGAAGAAAAACTCAAATCGACTGCCGGCGATGCGGTGAAGGGGCTTTTCAAAAAACAATATTCCCGGATATTTCTGGTGGGAGAATCCATCGGCACCGGGGTGGCCTGCCATCTGGCGAATAAATTTCCGGAACGGATCGACGGCCTGCTGCTGATCACCCCCTTCACCAGCTTCGTGGATGTGGGCCAAAAACATTACCCGATCTTCCCGGTCGGACTGCTCCTGCAAGAAAGATACAACAATCTTGAGGCCCTTCAGGGCTACAACGGACCGGTCGCCTTTCTCATCGCCGGCGCCGACGAGATCATCCCCCCATCCCTCGGGCGCAGACTTTATGAAGCCTATAACGGACCCAAGCGGCTCTGGGTTCAGGAAGGCCGCGGGCACAATACCCTCGATTATCATCCGAAGGCATCCTGGTGGAGAGAAGTGACCGAATTTCTGAGAAATCCCGATTCCGGAGCGTGATTCCGTGCTTTCTATTTTTTCTCCCATCATTACACTTGTAGATCGGGCGGTCATCCGAATGGCTCGGCTCCACCTGGAAAAACGCGTCGGGGAAAGCGCTTCAGGCGACACTCAGGAATTGCCCGGGGAACCGGATTTTTTCAATGACGAAATCAAACCTCCCGAAAAGATGGTCTTCTCGGGATCGCATGATTTCACATGCGATTCGCCCTTGCAGGGGGTGGCCCCGCAGTCTCGGCGTATTTACGGAAAGTTTTACCGCTGGAATGACCAGTGGCGGAAACGGCCGGTTTTGATAATGCTGCACGGATGGAACGGTGAAAACTGTTATCGGCTTTTGTTTCCCCTGCTGGCCTTTCGCTGCCGCCGGTTTGGAATCAGCCTTCTGTCTTTTCAGCTTCCCTGCCACGGAAAACGGCGCGCCCCCTCCGGACCCGGGGCCGATTTTATCTCCCCCGATTTATCGGCCATGGTTCAGTCGACTCGGCAGGCCCTGGCCGACGCGCAGTCCCTGATCGGATGGTTGAGGCAGGCGGGGTGCGAATCCATCGGCATCTGGGGAATTTCCCTCGGGGCCTGGCTGGCCGGATTGCTCGCCTGTCATGATGATCGTCTCTCGTTTGCGGTCCTGATGACCCCCATCTCCCGCATGGACCGCGCCATTCGGGAACTGGAATTTTGCGAACCGATACGCCGGAGCCTGGCCGGAAAAGAAATCCCGTTCGGCGGATTGAATCTCCCCGACCACCGCCCGTTGATGAATCCCCGAAACCTGCTGCTGGTGGAAGGGCGCCACGACCGGTTCGCCCCGCCGGAATGGGTGGAAGAACTCTGGAAAGCCTGGAATCGCCCGCCGATTGCGCGATTTCATCATGGCCATATGAGTATGTTGGTTTCTGTGAGGGCGATGGCACGGGCGCTTCGGTTCGTGCGGAATCGAGCCGAAAGGGCAGGCTGAAAGTTCATATCAGGGTGTCCCGTCAGTGTTGAAAAATTCATGGAAGCAGTTTCTTCCATTGCCGAAGAATCATAGCCTGCTCCAGTCTGTTTTCCAGCATCCAGCCCAGGGCAGTCGCACTGTCCGCACAGAACTGTGCACTTTCTGCCCGGCTTACCGCTTCCGGAAGTTTCCAATGCCTGTCCGGCCGGCTCGGAGACAGCACAAGAATGGCGTCATGTTTCAAGGCATTGAGGTTGGCGATATGGACGGATGTGGGATTTTCAGCATGGACTACATATCGGTTTACCAGATAAAAACCGGCCGTTTTCAGCGCAAGGGTTAACGCTGCCCATCCTTCCGGATTCCAGTGATGAAAGGTAAAGATGAGCCGGCCGGAAGTTTTTTTAAGGACTCTCTGACACTCGCTGAAGATCCCGCCAAGCAGAGCGGCATACTGCCCGCTACGGTCATGATCCACTGCCGAATCCTTTACGTCATACTGCCAGTCGGCAAAATCCGGCAGGAGTTCACGAAGCCAGACACGGAAATAGGCTGCCAGGTCACTGTACTGGACGCTGTCGAAATAAGGAGGATCGGTTACGACGAAATCTACACTTTCCGGCTGAATATCGAGTGCGGCAGAGGAACCCTGGATCAGCAGAAAACGTCGGCTCCCTTCATACAATGAATTCATATTCCATACTTCGGTCCCGGTGTCTGCCTCTCCGTCCATATGAACCGTCTTCGGCGGTGTCCCCGGAACACGTTCCTTTGGACGAGCGGCCCACTTTCTTCCTTTCCGAATACGGGCATTGAAGAGACTCTGTAGCGTACCGGAGGCATTTCCGGGAAACAGCATATTGTTTTCCAGCGATGTATGGGGAAATGAGTAGGCGTGATGGGAAAAGGTATGCCGCACCGCGCCGGGTCGCCGTTTGCTCCCGCCTTTGTAGCCACAGAGCATGCTGTTGAATTCAAGAGATGTAGAAACCAGAAGGGCCAGATTGAGACGAATCAGCGGATCAGAGTCTCTTAGGAGGTCGATGGCATGGTGAATGTAGAGAAGCTGCCGGCTTGAAAACAAATCAGGATAGCTGGTAATACCCCGGCGAATCAGGTCGGCGGATTTGGGACCGGAAATCACATTGAACCGATCTTCTGCGCTATCAACAAAATCCGGACGACGGTGATTCGCCTCTTCAATTTTGTCTCTGTCTGACGCGGAAATGGTTCTGAAAAAATGACCGTGCTTCGGGCAGCGTCCGAATAGTGCCAGCGGCGTATACCGCCGGTAAAAAGGTGTTTTAGTATCTTCCGTATATTTTTCCCCGCATTCCGAACAGTTCGAAATTCCTTTTTCCAACAGCGGGGGGCGATCTCCCGGTTCACTGCAGTCACAGTCTTCACCATTACTGATCCGATAGCATGTCGGACAGATGCGAATCACGGATCCATCGGCTTCGTGGCGCAGGATGGTGGAATCGACAAAGAGAACGGACCGGCATGCACAGGAGCGGTTCAAGCCATAGAGTGTGAACTGAAATGGAACGGAGCTGTCACAATGGGGGCAACGGGTCAGAAACAGATGGCCGATGTTTTCCTCTAATGATCTGAAAAACCGATCAAATACCTCCTCGATCTGACGAAGCGGAATATAAGATAGTGTAGCCTTCGCCTGAAGAACAGGGATGGGATCAATATCGACACCAACGACATTCGCCCCCAGCCGGATGGCTTCATGGAGCGTTGTGCCGCCCCCCATCATTGGATCAAGAATGATTTTCCCTTCCAGGCCGCCCGGTGCGTAGTAGTTTCTTTGGTTGGGGTCATTAATCAGATGCTTCAGAATGAGCCGGAAGGTAGATCCGCACCGTCTGGCCCACCATTTGTGGAGATATGTGTTGGGCCGATAAAGATGCTTGTTATAGGACTCCAGTCTGGCGATCTGGTCGGCAAATTTCGTATCGAATTCCGTATCAATGACCTGATGGCCACTCGAAAAATTCTGCTCTGTCTGATCCGAGTTCGAAAATGTGAAAGCAAATGAATTTTGTATATGAACTGGCATAAAATCTCTTAACTGGTGATAATATCATCTAATGCCGGTGCATCCGGCTTGCTATTCTCAAATTTTTCATCCAGCTTTCTTTGCAGTACCTGTACAAAATCATCCAGAGGACCGGGTGACGGGGTAACGATTTTTTCAAGAGCAGGATTATAGCGGGTGTACACCGTGCGGATATGTTCAATATGATAGCGGTTTCGGCCTTGTCAGCGCGAAAATCATAAATCAGCCAGGCGATCTCGGCCTCATCTGCTGTTACGGAAGGAAAAGAGGGAAGCATATCGAAAAAGGATTTGTGCAGGACGACCGCCTGTTTTTTATTCCAGTTTTTGAGTATATTGCCTTTATAAATCATTTGCGGAACCAACCGTTTTCGTGATGAGGAGAGATAATCGGGTCGAACGTGCGTCTTGCTCCAGATCATATTTTTCCTTCCCTCCCTGTCTTCCATGTAGTACGAGAAAGGCTGGCGAACATTTCCAGAAATATATACCGCCTGAATTTCTATCGATCCAAAATCTGTCACCTGTCCCTGTCCATCATACGAAACCAGAACACATACGAAACCAGAACAAAATCGATATTCCCCGCCGACACTCCATTTGCATCATTGAGCTTGATTTCATGCAGCGAAGTCCAGGGTGTTCCGGGAGAAAAGAAGAATTTTGCAGCATTTTCAATCATCAACCAGTTTTCACGAAACCGGATCGGACAGGTAATTGCAATACCGCCTTCCGCATGAATGCTGCACACGCCAAGGGGATCCAGGGCCTTATCTTTGGTACAGGAAGGAACTTTGTTGTTGTACGGGCACAATCGGTTATCCCGGTACCGTTCAGCTTCTTCCGACAGATTATCAGGCGGGAAACCGAAAACTTCTGCAAGCGGGTGATCAGCCATTGCGTCCTCAATTGAGAAAGGGATTGTCGGTACTCCTGAAAATGAAGCTTCCGTTTATACCACAATCAACGTAAGTTCCCAACAAAAGAGAATTGGCAAAAAACTACGCATGTCCTTTCTTGTTTCGCAGAATCTACGATATTCCACAACCGGTCGCATTCCTCATCGCCGGGATCGACGAAATCATCCCTCCACCCCCTCGGCCGAAACCTTTTCGAATCCTATTCCGGGCCCAAGCGAATCTGGGTTCAGGAAGGCCGGGGGCACAACCCTCGATTATGATCCGAGCGCCTTGTGGTGAAAAGAGGTGGCGGATTTTCTCCAGAATTCGAAGACGGAAGGTTGAGCGGGGCTTTCACCCGTCCGTTCCCGCGCCAAACCGATTCACAAGGCGCTTCGACTGTCTGAAAATGCCTCGGCGTTGCCGAAGCGTTTCGATTTTACGGTTTACGTATTGGGCGGATTGTTGTAAAAAAATGCGGGAATTTCAACAAAAATCAATCCAAACAATAGGCCGCCCCATGCGTGTTTTCATCAGTCATGCTCCGGAGGATTCCGGTATCGCGAAACGAATCCATGACGATCTGAAGCAAACTCCCGACATCGAGCCGTGGATGGCCGACATTGATCTTCTCCCCGGGCAGGATCGAAAGCGGGAAATCAACCGGGCGATTCGCGGGAGCCGTTATTTCATCCCGATTCTCTCCAGTCGCTCCGTTAGTCAGTCCGGCTATATGCAAAAAGAGATGCGGCTGGCCCTGGAGGCGTTGGACGAAATGCCGGAAGGGGATATCTTCGTGATTCCGGTTCGGGTGGATGCGTGCGAGCCGTCCCATGACCGGTTGGCGGATCTGCGGCCCGCCGATCTGTTTCCGTCCTATGCGGCGGGAATGGCGCAGATCCGCCGGAGTCTGGGGGTGAGCGCCGATTTTGCCCCTCCCGGAAAACAGTGCTGACGCATGAAAATTTATAACGAATGATATCAATGGTGAATGTCAACC
>CAZNLT010000012.1:0-53198 GCA_964573705.1 uncultured Desulfobacterales bacterium | reverse complement strand
GATGGCCCTGCCCCAGAGCCTTACGCAGGAAGCCGGCGCCATCGGCGGGGCGTCGGGCGTGGAGCTTCGGGTGATCGAGGACGAATATCCGTCGGCCAACCCCAGGCTCATCATGCGGGACGTGATGGGGCAGATCGTGCCGGCCGACAAGCGGCCCGAGGATCTTGGCATCTTTTTCGTCAATGCCGAGGCGATTGCAGCCGTGGGCGAGGCGGTGGAAAAAAAGACACTGCCGGTGACCAAGACCCTGACCGTTGTCAAAAAGGATATGACCAAGACGGTGGTGGAGGCCCGAATCGGCACCCCCTTCACCGATATTTTTCAGGCCCTTGACATTACCCTCTTCGATCGAGACCGAATCATTGTAGGCGGCCCCATGAGCGGAACCACGGTCTACGCCGAAGACCATCCGGTGGGTCCCCGCACCTTGTCCATCATGATTCAGGACAGTTCGGATGTGCCGCTGATATCGGATTACCCCTGCATCAACTGCGGCGAATGCGTTCGCATCTGCCCCGCTGATATTCCGGTGAACATGCTGGTTCGGTTTCTGGAGGCGAGGCAGTATGAAACCGCCGCGGATGAATATGATCTCTATTCTTGCATCGAATGCGGGCTCTGCAGTTTTGTCTGCCCCTCGAAAATTCCCATTTTCCAGTACATTCGACTGGGCAAATATGAGCTGGACCGGATTCGCGCGGAAGAGGAAGCCGAGGCCCCGGAAACGGTAGAAGAACCGACTCCCGAGACCGAGGAAACGACTGAGGAAGAGACAGAGACAGCGGCAGCGGCCAAGGAAGAGGAGGCGTAGAATGTACAACCAGAAAAAGTTCATCGTTTCACATGCGCCGTTCTGGCATGACGGAAGTTGGATCGCCCAGCGGAGCTGCAATATTCTGCTGGCCGCCTTGCCGGCGGTGATCCTCAGCATCTACTACTATGGCCTGCCGGCCCTGGGCGTGGTGGCCCTGTCGATCTCAACGGCCATGCTCTGGGAGTTGGGGTTTACCCGGATTTCCAAAACCCCCGATACCATCGGAGACGGCAGCGCCGCCGTGATCGGAATGATCTTCGCCATGCTCCTGCCGCCGGTGGTTCCCTGGTGGTTGATCGTAGTGGGCACTTTCCTGGCGGTGGTGATCGGCAAAATGATCTACGGCGGGATCGGCGGAAACCCTTTCAACCCGGCGGTTCTGGCGTACGCTATCATCGGGGTCTCCTGGTGGGATTACCTCAATTTCGACGCCGCCATCGTCAATTACGACCTCGGCTTCATCACCATGTATCCGCTGGCCCTGGCGAAACATGCCGGCATGCACACCGACCTGTTCAATGTTCAGCAAATCATCTCTTCCTTCAGCCTGACCGACCTTCTGATGGGGCGGCAGGTGGGCGGCATCGGCGCTACCTTCGGGTTGGGGCTTTTGCTCGGGGGGATCTACCTGATTATCCGAGGCATTATCCGGTGGGAGATCTCGATCTCCTTTCTGGTGGGGGTGGCCTTCACCGCTCTGCTGTTCCAGGCCGCCGACCCCGGCCGGTATGCGGGGCCCCTGTTCCATCTGCTGACCGGGTATACCCTGTTGGGCGCTTTCTTTCTCGCCACCGAGGATTCCTCTTCGCCGGTCAACTTCCTGCCCATGTTGATCTACGGGGCGGCCGCCGGCATGTTGACGGTCCTGATCCGTAATATCGGGGCCTATCCCGAAGGGGTCATCTTCGCGATTCTGGTGGTCAATCTCATCAACCCGCTGTTGGATAAAATCAGACCCAAAGCATTAGGAAAGGTTACGTAAAATGGGCGACATGATAAAAATGGTTGTGGTGTTGACGGTATTGAGCGCATTTTCGGGCGGACTGCTGGCCGCTATACGAGACAACACCAAAGAGCAGATTGAGGTGCAGCAGTTGACGTTCGTCAAAGGGCCGGCCATTCGGGAAATTTTCAAGGAAGCCGGCAATGACCCCATCTCCGACCGGTTCAAGCTTCAGGACGAAGGCGAGGAACGCGGCTTTTTCGTGGGCGTCTACGACGGCAACCCCAAGGGGGTGGCCCTGGAGACTTACGGCAAAGGATACGGCGGCGATGTGGGCCTGATGGTCGGCATCGACACGGAGACCGACAAGATCATCGGGGTGAGCGTGACCACCCATGCGGAAACCCCCGGCCTCGGCGCCCGAGCCAAGGAAGATCCCGAGTTCTCCGGCCAGTTTGAAGGTCTTTCCCTGGCCGACACCATCGCGGTGACCAAAGACGGGGGGCAGGTCAATTCCATCAGCGGCGCCACCATCACCTCTCGCGCGGTGGCCAACGCCGCTCAGAAGGCATCGGATATTTACAAGCGGCTCAAGCCCGAAATCATCGAAAATGCGAAAAGCATCGCCAAATAAGGGGGATATACATGGCTAAAACGCTTGTTCAGGAATTTACAAAAGGTCTCTGGAACGAAATTCCGCCCTTCCGCCTGGTGCTCGGGCTGTGTCCCACCCTGGCGGTGACCAAATCGGTGGAAAGCGGCATCGGCATGGGGCTGGCCACCACCTTCGTTCTGGTCTGCTCCAATTTTCTGGTTTCATTGCTGAGAAAGGTCATTCCGCCCAAGGTTCGAATCGCCTGTTTCATTATCGTTATCGCCACCTTCGTGACGGTGGTGGAACTGGTCATGCAGGCCTTCGCCTATCCGCTGTTTCTGACCCTGGGTATCTTCATTCCGCTGATCGTGGTCAACTGTATCGTTCTGGGGCGTTCCGAGGCGTTCGCATCCAAGAACAATCTGATACGCTCCGTTGCGGACGGTCTCGGAATCGGCGCCGGTTTCACCCTTTCCCTCGGCGCTCTGGGCGGTGTGCGGGAGCTGCTTGGGTACGGCACCCTGCTGGGCAAAGACATCATGCCCGCTTCCTTTGAGCCGTTCTCCTTTGCCATCGAGGCCCCCGGCGCCTTCATCTGCCTCGGTCTCATGCTCTGCATCATGAATCTCATCGGAAGTAAATAGGAGGAAACATGGGCGACTATATCGTTCTTGCCATCAGCTGCATCCTGATCAACAACATTCTTCTGGCCCAGTACCTGGGGCAGTGCCCGTTTATGGGAACCTCCAAAAAGATGGAGACGGCGGTGGGGATGGCCATGGCGGTCATCTTTGTTCTGGTCATGGCCGGATTGATCACCTGGATGGTCAATACCTATATATTGGTGACCTTCGGGCTCGAGTACCTGCGGACCATCGCCTTTATCCTGGTGATCGCCTCTCTGGTCCAGTTTGTTGAAATGTTCCTGAAAAAATCGATTCCGGCGCTGTATGCCGGGCTGGGCATTTTTCTTCCCCTGATCACCACCAACTGTGCGGTGATGGGGACCTGCCTGATCAATATCAATGAAGAATACACCTTTATGCAGGCCCTGGTGGCCTCTTTCAGCTACGCGGTGGGATTCGGACTGGCCCTGATCCTGTTTGCGGGCGTGCGGGAGCGGATTATTCTCGGGCGGGTTCCGAAACCCCTTCAGGATACCTCCATCGCCCTGGTGACGGCCGGCGTTTTGTCGCTGACTTTCTTTGCCTTCAGGGGAATGGTCTAAAGAAACATCGAAAAATTCCATGGACTTATTAATTTAAAAAAGTGGAACAACCTGAATCGGGTTGTTCCGTTTTTTTTCCACCATATCGTTTTTAGGAGGTAACAACGTGACAGAAGCCATCCTGATTATGTTGGGTATCGGCGCGGTCTGCGGATCGGTGCTGAGTATTGCTTCTAAGATATTTTATGTATGGGAGGACCCCCGCATTGCCGAGGTCGAACAGAATCTGGCCGGCGCCAACTGTGGCGGTTGCGGCTTTGCCGGGTGCGCTTCGGCGGCGGTCGCTGTGGTGGACGGGAAAGCCCCTCCGACGGTTTGCGTCATCGCCGGGCCGGAATCCTCGGCCGGTGTGGCCGAAGTGATGGGGATGGACCCGGGTACCGCCGAGCCCCTGAGATCCCTCAATACCTGCGACGGCGGCATCCGTGCCACCGATAAATACCATTACATGGGGGTTCAGACCTGCGCCGCCCTGACCACTCTCTATGGCGGAAAGAGAGACTGCCAGGTCGGATGTCTGGGGATGGGGGATTGTATCCGTTCCTGTAATTTCGACGCCATCCACATGGGGCCGGACAATTTCCCTATCGTGGACGAGGCCAAATGCGTCGGATGCGGAGCCTGTGAAAAGGCCTGTCCGAAATCGATCCTGACGGTGAAGACCATGTCCGAGCGGCTTCTTCATCTCAACGAGTTCGACGATGCCTTGGCGCCCTGCCAGCAGACCTGCCCGGCGGAAATTGATATTCCGACCTATATCCACTGTGTGGCTACCGGAGATTATGAAGGTGCGGTGAACGCCATTCGGGAACGGAACCCGCTGCTGCTGACCTGCGGCCGGGTCTGCCCGCATCCTTGTGAGGATTACTGCCGACGGGGCATCGAGGACGAACCGGTTTCCATCAATCAGCTCAAGCGGTTTGCCGCTGATTACGAAATGAATTCGGGCAAACGCCTGCCCATTCCTTGCGCCCCGGCCACCGGTAAAAAGGTGGCGGTGATCGGTGGGGGGCCGGCCGGGTTGAGCGTCGCTTATTTTTTGCGACGGGTGGGTCATGACGTCACTATTTTCGAGGCCATGCCCAAAATGGGCGGCATGATTCGCTACGGCATTCCAGAGTATCGTCTTCCCAAAAAGGTGCTCGACTGGGAAATTCAAGGGATTCTGGATCTCGGCATCGAAGCCCGAACCGGGGTTCGCTTCGGGCCGGATTTCGATATGCAGACCCTCAACGACGAAGGATTCGATGCGGTATTTATGGGCATCGGCGCCTGGAGCGATTACACCCTCGGTGTGGAAGGGGAGGATATGAAGGGATGCTTTACCGGCATCAACTTTCTTTCCAGAATCGCCGGCGGAGAAAAGATTCCCATCGGGAAGAAGGCGGTGGTGGTCGGGGGCGGAAATACCGCTATCGACTGTGTGCGAACCCTGGTCCGGCTGGGCGCCGAAGAGGTCACGATTCTTTACCGGCGGACCCGAAAGGAGATGCCGGCCAATGAGGTGGAGATCGTGGCCGCCGAGCACGAAGGCGTCAAGTTCCAGTTTCTGGCTGCCCCCACCCGGGTGGTCGGAGAGGACGGCCGCGCCACCCATATGGAATACCTGAAGATGGAGTTGGGCGAACCGGATGCCTCCGGGCGGCGCCGTCCGGTCCCGGTGGAAGGGTCCGAGACCCTGCTGGAAGCCGATATGGTCATCAGCGCCATCGGCCAGCGACCGGATGTCTCTTTCAAACTGAAAGACAAATCGCTGGAGGGGCTCGAGATTACCCGCTGGAACACCATCGACAATGAACCGATTACCCTTCAGACCAGCATGCCTAGAATCTTTACCGGCGGGGATTCGGCCACCGGCGCCTCCCTTGTGGTGGAAGCCATCGGCGGCGGCAGGCGGGCGGCCCGGTCCATTCACCAGTACCTGAGCGGCGAACAAATTCAGGCTCCTGAAAAGGTGCTGTTCAAGGAGCACATTCCGACCTCTCTGTTCGAACGGGTCGAAGGCATCATTCAATCGCCTCGGGCGGAAATGCCCGAGCTGCCGGTTAAAGAAAGAATCAAGACATTCGAGGAGGCGGACCTGGTGTTGCCGGAGTCCGCCGCTTTGGCGGAGGCCAGCCGGTGTCTCAACTGCTGTCGGCTCTGCTATAATCCGGATACTGTAAAGTCGACTCAAAAAGCCGCCTAAACCAGACCCCCAATCAGTCGGATTTTTTAAACTTAAAGCCGCATCCACCCTTGTTTTAAAGGGGCCGGATGCGGCTTTTTTATGGTGTACGCTTATTCAGTTCGGCGGGTCGAAGCGGACTGGGTGTGAAGACTCATAGGAGGCATTAACGCCGATTGAAACCGCTCCGGTACGGCTGTCGTTTTTCGAGTGTTGTAGTTCAAAAAAACGATGCCGGTTTTGGCTCGGGCCACCTCTTTTCCGGTCTCCCGATGGGTCAGCCGGTAGTAAAAATCGCACCCCTTTTTGGCCCACTCCGCCGGGGTTACCTCTATGGTGATCACATCTCCGTAAAATGCTTCCGCTTTGTACACGACAGCCGCATCCGATATGACAATACCGATTCCGTCCGGATTCAACTCGGCGAGTCCGTGGTCGCGCAAACATTGAAGGCGCGCTTCATGGATAATGGACAGCACCGCGTCATTGGCCAAATGCCCTCCGTAATTGATGTCGCCGATTCGGACGGGGATGTCGGTGGAAAAGATGAAGGTGTCGGGCAGTTCCAGCTTTATTCGGGCCATGAGACTTCTTCCTCGGTCATACTCTGTAGATGTTGAATGAGTCGGCGCATATCCGCCGGGGGCGGCGTTTGAAAAGTCAAGGGAAGATCGGTCCTGGGATGCGTAAATTCGATTCGTTCGGCATGGAGCATCTGTCGCGAGGGCGATTTCAGAAGATGAAATATTCGGGGGGGGAGATGGCGGTCAGGCCTGCCGCAGTATACCGGATCACCGACTACCGGGTGATGAATTGCGGCGCAGTGAACCCGAATCTGATGAGTCCTGCCGGTCATCAAATCGATATCGAGAAGGGCGGCGCCGGTGTATCGTTCCCGAACCGTCCATAGGGTTTCCGCCGGTTTTCCGGATCTGCTGATGGTGGACATCCGTTTGCGATCTCTGGGATGGCGGCCGATGGGTAGGGTGATGCTTCCGGAAAAATTTCTCATTTCTCCATGCACCAAGGCCAAATACCGCTTCCGGACCGTCCTGGCTTTAAACTGTGCGGCCAGTCCGGCCAGCGCCGGACTATTTTTGGCCACCACCAGTATACCGGAGGTGCCCTTATCCAGGCGATGAACGATGCCCGGCCTCAACTCCCCGCCGATCCCCTCCAGGTCCGGGCAGTGATGAAGCAGTCCGTGGACGATGGTGCCGCTGCCGTGTCCGGGAGCGGGGTGAACCACCTGGCCGGGGGCCTTGTCGAGGACGATGAGGTCCCGGTCTTCAAAAAGAATGGCGAGAGGTACCGGTTCGGGCTCACAGAAGATCGGCCTCGGTCTGGGAATGCATCCGCGGATGACCTCACCCGGTTTGGGGCGGTAGCCGGGCTTTTTGGTTTCGGTCCCCACTCGAATCCGGCCTTTGCGGATCAAGTCGGCCGCCAGGGACCTCGAACACTCCCCTATGTGGGCGCTGACCAATGCGTCCAGCCGTTGGTTGCCATCGCCCAAGTCGGAAAGGGCGAAGCAGCGGTCATCGTCGGTCATGGCCGGGAAAGGAAAAATCAGGAGGCGAACAGGGATTCGATTTCGGAAAGGATGGTTTTTTCGTCGGTGTCTTTTGCAGTGGACAGCTCTCGCACCAAGAGAACTTGGGCGGTGTCGTAGAGTTTGCGTTCGCCGAAAGAGAGGTCTTTGGTCATTTTCAGGAGAAAGAGATCACGGAATACTTCGGCCACCTCATACAGGGAACCGGTCTTGATTTTATCCATATATTCCCGGTATCTGCGATTCCAGGTCTGGGAATCGCCGGCGCCGTCCTGTCTTTCCTGCATTACTTTGTAGATTTCAGGTACTTCGTTCTTGCTGATGATTTCTCGAAGCCCCACTGATTCGACATTGGAGGTGGGGATCATGATGACCATGTCGTTTTCCAATACCTTCATGATATAAAAATCATGGGTCTCCCCCGCTACAACCTTGCTTTCAATGGATTCGATTCGGCCCACCCCGTGAGCGGGGTATACCGCCAAATCACCAACTCGAAATCGCTGCATATTTTTCCTGGTCGCCTGTTCCTGGGATTTTTTAATATCCATAGTGTCTTTCACCGGTTCATAGGTGGAGCCGCCAAATTTTACGATTCACGTTCATGCACCGGGATGCCGAAGGTAAATTGGATTTTACGGATAGGTACTTCCTGATGATCAGGAAAAATCCTTCTAACTATGCTTAAATCATACCATACAATATGATAACAATCAAATAAAAAAGGATTGACGCGGTTTCCCGCGCCAATCCTTGCTTTTATGCTTCTGCTAGGCCGGATATGTTTTACCCGGCGGTTTTGCTTTGATCCTGTATTTTGTGGATCCTTAGTTCATGTTCCAGCCCGGCAGATTAGACCAGGAAGGGTACCATCAGAAGGGCCACCACGTTGAGGATCTTGATCATCGGGTTCACGGCGGGTCCGGCGGTATCCTTGTACGGGTCGCCTACGGTGTCGCCGGTAACCGCGGCTTTGTGGGCATCGCTGCCCTTGCCGCCCAGATGACCGTCTTCGATGTATTTCTTGGCGTTGTCCCATGCGGCGCCGCCGGTGGTCATGGACAGGGCCACGAAAACACCGGTCACGATGCTGCCGATGAGCAGGCCGCCCAAGGCCACTTTACCGAGGAAAAGTCCGACCAGAACCGGAGCGACAACCGGCAGGAGGGCCGGAACCAGCATTTCTTTCAGCGCAAACTTGGTGACGATGTCAACGCATGCGCCGTAATCAGGCTTTCCGGTGCCTTCCATGATGCCGGGAATTTCGCGGAATTGACGGCGAACTTCGTCTACAACCGCGCCGCCTGCAGCTCCGACGGCATTCATGGCGATGGAGGCGAACAGGTATGGCAAAAGACCGCCGATGAACAGACCGATGATGACGTTCACATCTCCCAGGTCGAAGCGGATGCCTTCACTTCCGCCGTGGAAAGCGAATTCCTGTACATAGCAGGCAAACAGGACCAAGGCGGCCAGTGCGGCGGAGCCGATGGCGTAGCCTTTGGTGACGGCTTTGGTGGTATTTCCGACCGCATCCAGGGGATCGGTAACGGCGCGGACGCTTTCATCCATGTCAGCCATTTCGGCGATTCCGCCGGCGTTGTCGGTGATGGGGCCGTAGGCGTCGATGGCGATAACCATTCCGGTCATGGACAGCATGGAGATGGCGGCGATGGCGATTCCGTAAAGACCGGCCATGGTGTGGGCTACGTAGATGCCGAGGCAGATGGCCAGCACCGGAGCGGCGGTAGCCTGCATGCTCACGCCGAGACCGGCGATGATGTTGGTGCCGTGACCGGTGGTGGAGGCTTCCGCAACCGCTTTCACCGGACCGTAGATCCCGGTGTAGTATTCAGTGATGATGACGATGACGACCGTGAGCACCAGGCCGACCAGCGATGAATAATACAGCGCCATTACGCTGATCTCGCCCCCCAGACCGCCTTGGCCGAGGACCAGGTTGGTGACATAATAGAAGGCGATGGCGGCCAGAATGGCGGAGCCGAACATGCCTTTGTAGAGGGCGCCCATAATATATTCGCTTTTTCCCAGTCGAACAAAGAAGATCGCGATCATGGAGCAGACGATGGATACGGCGCCCAGGATCAGGGGGTACTCGGTAGCGATGGGGATTTTGGGGAAGAGCAGGTTGCCGATGAGCATCGCCGCAACGGCGGTTACCGCATAGGTCTCGAACAGGTCGGCAGCCATACCGGCGCAGTCGCCCACGTTGTCGCCCACATTGTCGGCGATAACAGCCGGGTTTCTGGGATCATCCTCGGGGATGCCGGCCTCGACTTTACCCACCAGGTCGGCGCCCACATCCGCGCCTTTGGTGAAGATGCCGCCGCCCAGCCGGGCAAAAATCGAGATGAGGCTTCCACCGAATCCGAGGGCCACCAGTGCGATGACCGCTTCCCGGACTTCGACGCCGGAGGTCAGCAGAGCGGTATAGTAGCCGGCCACGGAGGTCAGGGCCAGCCCGGCCACCATCATACCGGTCACGGCGCCGCCCTTGAACGCCAGGCTCAGGCCTTTGGCCAGGCCGCCCTTGGCGGCCTCGGCCGTCCGCACGTTTGCGATAACGGAAACCCGCATGCCTACGTATCCGGCGATAAAGGACGCCGTGGCGCCGAGGAGAAAACCGATCGCGGTTTTGGCCCCGAGGGTGGCGAAAATGATGATAAAGATAATGCCGCCGGCGACAGACATCGATTTCAGCTGACGGTTCAGATAAGCGATGGCGCCTTCCTTGATCGCATCCGCAATCTCGGTCATCTTCTTGTCGCCCGCCGGGGCGCTTTTGACGATCCCTGCAAGAATAATAGCAAAGAGAACTCCCAATACACCTACCAGCATACAAAGCAACGGCAGATTGTTCAATACAGTTTCCATTTTACCTCCGTCTGAAACTTAGCGTCCTAGGTTAACGTCTTTCCGGTTATACACTCTCATACCTTCCGTTGTGCCTTGGGTCAGCACCATAGCCACCGCATCCCTGGCCCGGATCAGGAGGGATTCGAGTGCTTCGCTTTCAGCGGGGCTGAAACGGCTCAGCACATGATTCACAACACTTTTATCGGGTTCGGGACGTCCGATGCCTATCCGAAGACGAACAAACCGGTCGTCTTCAAAAACCTCCATCAAAGATCGAATTCCTTTGTGTCCCCCATGCCCTCCTTTCTCTTTGATTTGAATTCTTCCAAAGTCCAGATCAATATCGTCGTGGATAACCAGTATATCCTCGACGAATATACCGAAATGTCTGCAAATTTCGAAAATGGGCGGACCGCTTCGGTTCATGAAGGCCAGCGGTTTGGCCAATATCGCCTCTTTTTTTTCGATTCGGCCCCGGCCGAATGCACACTCGAACCGGTTTTCGGACATCCGAATGCCATGCGCCTCCGCCAGTTTGTCAATGACCATAAAGCCTGCGTTGTGATGCGTGTGTCGATATTCCGGCCCTGGATTGCCCAATCCGGCCACCAATCGAACCGCCTCGGACATGGCCGATTATTCTTCCGATTCTTCTTCGCCGGCGGCCTCTTCACCTTCTTCAGCCGCTTCGAGACCTTCTTCGGCCTCTTCTTCAGCTTCTTCGGGCAGTTCTTCCCGATGAGGTACCGATACGGTGACCACGGTGAAATTGACCTCGGCCGGGAATTCCACCCCTTCAACCTCGATATCTTCGATGTGGACTGAATCTCCGATATCCATATCGGTAACATCCACAGTCACTGAATCGGGGATCTTATTGGGATAGCAGTATGCTTCCAGATCTCGCCGTACCACCTGAAGAATTCCGCCTTCCTCCACCCCTTTGGAGATGCCGGTGGTGGTGACCGGAACGGTTACGTGGATCTTACGATCCATGGAAATGGCATAGAAGTCGGCATGAATGGGTGCGCGGGAAACCGGATGGAGCTGCAATTCCTTCAGCATGACCGAATGCTTGGTTTGGCCGCCGTTTTCGACCACCAGGTTCACCAAAAGCTGACTGCCCTTGCTTTTTTTGATGATATTTTGAAGGTCATGGGCGCTGACGGCGAGCTTGGTATTCTCCGTATCCGGTCCATACAATACCACCGGGAGTTTGCCCTCCCGGCGCAGGGTTCGGGCCGGACCATTGCCCGTCTTTTCTCTCAAAGATGCTTTTAATTCACTTAATTCCAAGATAAATCCTCCTTTAACCTAAAAACCCGGACCTTCGCTGATAGACCCGGTTTTCAATCTTTTACACAAACAGGGAGGTGACGGAATCACCCCGGTGACTTCGGATAATGGCTTCGCCGATCAGGGCGGATATGCTGAGTACTTTGATTTTGTCGCATTGTCGGGCTTCATCCCCCAGCGGGATGGTATCGGTGACCAGCAGGCTTTTGAGCTCCGAATCGGCGATTCGACCCACGGCAGGCCCCGACAGGACCGGATGGGTGCAACAGGCGTGAACCTCCCGGGCGCCGTTTTTGACCAATGCCCCGGCCGCTTCTGTCAGGGTACCGGCGGTGTCGACCATGTCGTCCAGAATCACTGCGGTTTTGTCGGTGACGTTTCCGATGACCGCCATGGCTTTGGCCTCATTGGGCACATCCCGGCGCTTGTCGATAATGGCGAGTCCGGCGTCCAGGCGCTTGGCGAATGCTCGGGCCCTTTCCACGCCGCCGGCATCCGGGGATACGACGATGAGATCATCGGTGAAATTTTTACGGATGTAATCGAGAATCACCGGGGCGGCAAAAAGGTTGTCCACGGGTATGTTGAAAAACCCCTGGATCTGTGCGGCATGAAGATCCATGGTAATCACCCGGTCGGCCCCGGCTTTGGTGATCATATCGGCCACCACCCGGGCGCTGATGGGCACACGGGGTGCGACCTTCTTGTCCTGTCGGGCGTACCCGTAGTAAGGGAGAACCGCTGTGATTCGACTGGCCGACGCCCGATTGCAGGCGTCCAGCATCAGAAGCAGCTCGACCAGATTGTCGTTGACCGGTGAACAGGTGGGTTGGACGACGAACACATCCCGGGATCGAATATTTTCATAAATTTCGATCTGAATCTCTCCGTCGCTGAAGGTCTTGACCGTGGATCCCCCCATCGGGGTTTCGAGGTATGTGCAGATTTTATGGGCCAAATCGGGATTGGCGTTCCCCGAAAAAATGGTGATCTCCCGCATTCGTGTTCCGTTCTTATAGTTATATGGCTGCACTGGTGGTCCCGTTAACATTAAAAATTGGCTGGGGCGGGAGGATTCGAACCTCCGAATGCAGGAACCAAAATCCTGTGTCTTACCGCTTGACGACGCCCCAGCAATCATTGTGATGACAATCGACGTGATGACGATCGACGTGATGGCGATCGATCTTCCCCGGACCGAAGGCTTGATTCTAAAGAAGCATTTCAACCCGGAAAAGGGTCCATCCCCTCACCCCGGAAAGGGCGGATTCGGCTTTTCGGGCCCGCGTTTCATCCGGGAACAGACCGAATACACTGGGCCCGCTTCCGGACATCAACGCCCCCGCGGCGCCCTTATTGATGAGTGCCTGCTTGGCCGTTTCAATCTCCGGGCGCCAAGCCGAGGTCACCGTTTCCAGGTCGTTGCACAGGTAATCGACCGCATCCCAAGCCTGTGCTTTAAGAAGAAGACTTTTATGTATTTTTCGGCATTTTGTCAATCCCAAATTCAGATTTTTATATGTTCGGGCCGTGGAAACGCTGAAATCGAACCCGATCAGGAGCACCGAATAGGGGATGATCCCTCCGAAACATTCGAGGTTTTCACCGATGCCGGTGGCCAGGGCCGGACCTCGATACACGAAGAAAGGCACATCCGCTCCCAGGCCAAGGCCCATCTCCATCAACCGGGCGGTTGTAAACGGTGCTCCGTGGAGGCGGTTCAATGCCGTCAATACGGCGGCCGCATTGCTGCTGCCGCCTCCGAGGCCCGCACCCACCGGAATGTGTTTATCGATGGATATGGAGAGCGGATGTTGAATACCCGATTCTCTGAAAAAAAGATCCGCAGCCTGATAAACCAGATTGGTTTCGTCTTCGGGCACCCGGGGATGAGAACAAAATACCCTCAGCCCTCTTCCGGAAAAGGAAAGGCTGAGGGTGTCGTATAGAGAAACCGGGCACAGCAGAGAGATTAATTCATGATATCCGTCAGCCCGTTTTCCGGTCACATGAAGAAACAGGTTGATCTTTGCAGGCGATAACAGCTCCAAGTTCATGACAAAAAACCACCCGCCGTTCCCATGATCCAGGCAGGCCGGCGCGGCGGGGTTCTGTTATTTTGTGATTTTGATTACCAGGAATCCCCGGTTGATCCTTCGAATAAACAGGTTGATCGGTTCGCCTTCGTTCACCCCGTTTATGATACGGCGGAAATCCTCGACGCTGCCGACCGATTCATGGTTGATCTCCTTGATGATGTCGCCGGCCATCAACCCGGCTGCTTCGGCCTTGCTGCCGGATTCGATATCCATGACCATGACCCCGCTTTTTTCGGAGATGCTGTAGCGCCGGGCGATTTCCGGAGAAATTTCGGATACCCGAATGCCCAGGTTTTGCTCTTCCTTTCGATCCTCTTCTTTTCGGGACAGAATCTTATCTTCCTCCCGTCGGGCGATGGTGACCTCGAAGGTTTCTAGATCCCCGTTTCGCAGCACGTTTATGCGGGCCTTCTGTCCGACGCTCAGACCGGCGATCTGGCGGGTCAGATCCCGGGTGTCTTCAACGGATCGGCCGTTCACGGAGACGATGATGTCCCGGGCTCGAATCCCGGCTTTTTCCGCCGGATCCCCCTCGAATACCTCGGTCACCAACACCCCTTTTTCCTCCTTGACCCCGTAGTACTCCGCGATTTCCGGGGTAATGTCCTGGATCGCCACGCCGAGCCAACCCCTTGTGACTTCTCCGCTCTCCTGAAGCTGGTCGATAATTCCCTTGGCCAGGTTGATGGGAACTGCAAAGCCGATCCCCTGTCCGCTGGCGATGATGGCGGTGTTGATGCCCACCACCTCTCCCTTTGTGTTGAGGAGGGGGCCGCCGCTGTTGCCGGGGTTGATGGAGGCGTCGGTCTGAATGAAATCATCATAGGGTCCGGAGCCGATCACCCGGCCCTTGGCGCTGACGATCCCCGCGGTTACCGTATGTTCCAGGCCGAAGGGATTGCCCATGGCAACCACCCATTGGCCGATCTTGAGGGTATCCGAATCGCCGAGTGTCACGATCGGCAGATCCGCATCCTGAGTGATTCTGATCAGGGCGATATCGGTATTGGGGTCACGGCCCACGATCTCGGCATCGTATTCTTGATCATTGCTCAGTCGGACCCGGATTTCGTCCGCCCCTTCAATGACATGGTTGTTGGTGACGATATACCCGGACTTGTCGATGATAAAGCCGGAGCCCAGGCTCCTTTGCTTAAACTCCCGCTCCGGGTCTCCGCCGAAAAAGCGTTCAAACATATCAAACGGATCTTCATCCCCGAAGGGACCGCCGAAATGGCGAAACACGCGTCCGCCTCCGGTGACGCTTTTTTCGGTTCGAATGTTGACCACGGAGGGGGTCGCCCTTTCCGCGATGTCGCTGAAGCTTTCCGGTGCGGTCAAAGCCCGGGCGGGAAGAACGTGGGCCGAACTCAATACCGAAAGGACCAGCAGGCAAACCCCTGAGATGACCTGAAATAAGGGTGAGATCGAAAGCATTCTTTTTACCATGGTTGACTCCTTACCTGTTGATGCCCATCGTGCAATTCCGTCGGTTCCGAAGCGCAAGTCTACTTCATTTCCCTGACATACATCAGCCGTAGATCATACAGCATATGTTTGAGCATATCCTCTTCTTCTTTGATCAGGTTCCCTCGAGTTTTCTGCTCCAGCATGCCCAGAATGTCGATGGTCTGCTTGGCCGCGGCGGTGTTTTTGGATTTCCGGCCGGTGGACGGATCTTCCAGCAGCCCCAGGTGAACCAGGGCCGAGGAATTGAGCGAGAAGATGAACATGGAAAAGTCCATCTTGGGAAGCTGGGGACCGCTGTCCTGCCGCTTGGCGGAGTCGTAATCCCGGGCCACCTCCTCGGCGCTTTTGCCTGTATGAAGATCTCCCTTGGTATCTTTCTCTTCTGCCATGTCCTTTCCTCCCTCATGAGGCTTCAGTGTAAAGGGTTTCCGACATTTCCCGTTCGGGCCGGATTTCGATGCCGTGCTGTAGGCCGGTGAAAAACTGGATTCGACAGTTCCGGTTTACAGCTCCAGGGGAATCACCGAGTTGACCAGGGGAAGGGCGCGAAGCTGTTCCACCACCTTCGGGGGAATGGGGGTATCGGTCCGCAGGAAAATGATGTTGCGATCCCCTTCCTCCTCCTGGCCGACCTGCATTCGGCCGATGTTGATCTTGTTGTCTCCCAGGGTGGTGCCGATGCTGCCGATGGCGCCGGGAACATCCTTGTTGTGGATGATCGCCGAATGGCCGTGGGGGATCATCTCCAGCCTGAAGTTGTTGATCTTGACGATTCGGGGATCATTTTTGCCGAACACCGTGCCGTCCAGAGAGGTGCTCTTTTCCGGAGTTTTGGCCCGGACCCGAATCAGGTTGATATAATCCTCGGCATCCGCCTGCCGGGTCTCCGAGACCTTGATTCCCCGGTCTTTGGCGATGATCGGGGCGTTGACCGAGTTGACCATGTCGCTGATCATGGGGGTCAGCAATCCTTTTAAGATCGCCGTGGAAACGGGGGAGAGATCCAGCCCATGAAAATCGCCCATGTACTCGATGCCCACCTCTTTCACAGGCCCCTCGGAGAGTTGGGCCATGAGGCACCCCAGGCGGTCTCCCAGGGAGAGATAGGGTCGCAGTTTTTCAAGCAATTCTCCGGTCACCGAGGGGGTGTTCACCGAGTTGATGACGGTTCCGGTGGTCAGATAGGCGATGATCTGTTCGGCCACCGCGATGGCCACATTGGCCTGGGCTTCCTGAGTGGAGGCCCCCAGATGCGGGGTGCAGATGAAGTTGTCGAGTTCAAAAAGAGGGGATGCTTCCGGCGGTTCGGTTTCAAAGACATCCAGGGCCGCGCCGGCCACCTTGCCCGACTTCATGGCATCGTACAGGTCCGCTTCGTTGACGATGCCGCCCCGGGCGCAGTTGATGAACCGAACCCCGTCTTTCATGCGTTCGAAAACCGATTGATTGATGAACCCCTGGGTTTCCTTGAGTTTTGGCACATGTACGGTGATGTAATCGGACCTTTTGAGAAGATCATCCAGGGACACGCTTTCAAAACCGGCCTTTTCGATCTGTTCGAAGGTGACATGGGGATCATGAATAATCACCTGCATCCTGAGCCCTTTGGCACGGTCCGCGACAATGGACCCGATTTTGCCGAAGCCGATGACCCCGAGGGTTTTATTGAATATTTCCTGGCCCTGGAGCTTTTTCTTTTCCCACCGCCCGGATTTGAGGGTGGCGGTTCCCTGGGGAATGTTCCGGGTCAAGGCCAGCATCATGGCGACCGCATGCTCGGCGGTGGTGATCACGTTTCCGGTGGGGGTGTTCATTACCACCACGCCTCGTTTGGTGGCGGCGGGGATGTCCACATTGTCGAGGCCGATCCCGGCCCGGCCGACCACCTTCAGGTTGGAGGCCGCCTCCAGCAGGTCCTCGGTGACCCTGGTGGCGCTGCGGATCACCAGCGCATCATAAGCGCCGATGATCGATTCGAGATCCTCCGGGGAGAGCCCGGTCTTGACATCCACTTCGATTCCTTCCGCTTCCTGAAACATTCGAATTCCGACTTCGCCCAGATTGTCACTTACCAGAACCTTCATCGCACCGTCTCCTTAATATCATACACCCAGAAATAGGCCGCATTTTCAGACAACCCCCGTCCACCGACAAAAAATTTTTCTAAACATATTTACGGAACCGCCGTTGTCAAGAATCGGGCGGTTTTATTTCCCGGTCGCCGGAATCTCGGCTTCTGCGTGGGACTACCTTGATTTTACAGGGATGTAGGGTATAGTACGAAAGACTGGTGAAACCTTTTTTCACGTTTACTATCTTGAAGGTCGAACGGAGGAAAACAGATGATGACGATAACACCCGGAAAGACCCGAATCGGATGGATCGGCACGGGGGTCATGGGCCGCCGAATGTGCCGGCATGTGATGGACCGCGGATTTTCCGCCACCGTCTACAACCGAACCCAAGACAAGGCCCGGCCGCTTCTGGATGCGGGGGCCGAATGGGCGGATTCACCCGAGGCGGCGGCTTCGGCTTCGGATGTGATCTTTACCATGGTCGGATTTCCGGAGGATGTTCAGGAGGTCTATTTCGGAGACCGGGGCGTTCTGGCGGGCGCCGCGTCGGGAAGTATTCTGGTGGATATGACCACCACCCGGCCCAGCCTGGCCCGGGAAATCGATCAGGCCGCCGCTCGACAGGGGGTCCATGCGGTGGATGCCCCGGTCTCCGGCGGAGATGTGGGGGCGCGGGAGGCCAAACTCTCCATCATGGTGGGCGGGGACCCTTCGGTGGTGGATGCGGTCATGCCGCTGTTCGAGATCATGGGCCAAAAGATCGTTCACCAGGGAGCGGCGGGCAGCGGACAGGATACCAAGATGTGCAATCAGATCGTCATCGCCGGCACCATGATCGGTATGTGCGAGTCGCTGCTTTACGGGTACCGGGCCGGATTGGACCTGGAGGTGATGCTCACCTCCATTTCGGGCGGGGCCGCGGCCTGCTGGAGCCTGGACAATCTGGCCCCCCGGGTGCTGAGGCGGGAATTCGACTCCGGGTTTTTCGTCGAACACTTTATAAAGGATATGGGGATCGCGCTTCGGGAGGCCCGACAGATGGGGATCGTTCTGCCCGGCCTGGCCCTGGTTCACCAGATGTATCTCTCGTTGGCGGCCAACGGCGGGCAGCGCCTGGGCACCCAGGCGCTGATGCGGACCCTGGAACGGATGAGCAATATTCACCCGGATTCAGAATAGCAGCTTTTCCGGCGGCCGTCGTTCGGGGACGTATTCATGGGGGATTTTGCCCTCATTCCATTCTTTGGATACGTAAAGGCTGCAATAGCAGCTCCCGTATTCCTCGACATCGGGGGCGCGATACACGCAGGGGCAGATAATGTCTTTGTCGTGGTCCCGGTCCCCGGCGGCCAGCCGGCAGGGGCAGGCCATGTAGCCGTAGCGCTCCTTGTTGGCGATCAGCCCCTCCAGCAGTTCCAGGGTTCGCTCTTTGTCCCGGTTGAAATAGTACCCCTTGGCTTCCTGGATCTTCTTCAGCTGTTCATACAGTTTTTCAGCATCCATATCAGAGTCCCAACGCCTCCTTGATTTCGTCTTCTTTATATCCGACAATCACCTTCTCCCCGATGATGATGGTGGGGAAGGAGCATCTCGGGTTGAATTTTTTGACATCCTCGATGATGGCTTTACGTTCGTCTCCGTCGAGCAGGTCCACATCGATGACATGGTATTTGATCGTGCATTCGTCCAGAAACTGTTTGGTCGCCTTGCAGTGGCTGCACGTGCTCAATCCGTACAACTGGACCTTGGCATCCTTTGCCGTATTGGCTTCCGTGTTGGCATTTTGCTTTTCGTCAGACATACCCTTTCAGTCCTTTCCTCTCTTCGTTGGCATTTTCGATTGAAAACTCGAATGGGTTTAGTTTAAACCCATTTTCGACAGATATGCAAGAGTATTCGGGGCATTCCGTCGAGAAAACCGGTTTTTACCCAGCGCCTTCAAATTCACTACGGTATCGATATCCTTCCAGATCGGCAGGAGGTGGCAGCTGCGCCCGAGTGCTTTCAGAATATCCCGGGTTTGCTCCAGAACCGAGGGGGTGCTCCAGGAAATTTTCTTAAACACCTCCGGAATGAAGGAGTCGGTTCGAAAGCCGATCAGATAGTACCCCCCGTCTTCGGCCGGACCGAGTACGACCGGATGATCCGTCAACCTGGAAAAAGCCTCCCGAACAAACCCCGGCGGAAGGTCCGGAATATCGGTCCCGATCAGCACCGCCCGGTCGAATCCGCGGGAAAAACAATTCCGAAAGGCATCGGCCATTCGCTCCCCCAGATCGCCGGCATGCTGAGGCATCAGCGGATACCGATTTCCGAGCCAGCGGCGTATCGCCTTCGGATCATCCGGCGGGTCATGGCAGAGAATAATGGAATGGCCCGTCTTTTCCAGGGTGGAGAGGATGTCCGAGACAAAGCATCGGTAAAGCTCGACCCCGGTGCGAGGATCCAGGTCTTTGGAAAGCCGGGTTTTTACCCGCCCTATTTCAGGGGCTTTCAAGAAAAGAAGCACGCATTGATTTTCCATTCCGAAAATCCTCGTTATCACTTGCTGATTCCACGGGGTGCGTGTTCAATAGGTAAGGCGATTCGCGTAAGTTAGAATACCATCCGAACGCCGCCGGGGGATGAATCCCCCGGCTGAATCCGAAAAAGCCCGCTGAAGCGGGCTCGTCCCTGGGGGGAATTCGAGAGGGGGCAGCGCCCTTCAGGGTGCTTTCCGGGGTGAGCCGGGGGATTTATCCCCCGGCGGCGGGCATGGTATTTTTATTTCGACAAACCGCCCGAGGCTTTCTCTCCGCTGCCCGGAGGGTACACCTTCCAAGGTTCGAACCCGGGTGTCGGCGTATCGAATACAATAGAACATGCCGGCCGGAGCGTCAAACCGACTTTCTGAGGGAATCTGAATGATAACGAAGGAAAAATACAAATTTGTATTCTCCAGTCTTTTATTCCGGGTAAATTTAAATTGAGGAGAAAAAATTAAATTGCGTGATATATAAGTCGCTTATGATGAGAAAAGCCGAAATTTAATTTTTCTATCTTGACAGACGGGGAAAAATTCTATAATTCCCTCTGCTGATTTTTATAAAATGCTTGAACAGGCCGCGCCGACCGGCGCCGGCTTTCCGAGGAAATTTCAAGGAGAACTTATGGCACTTTTTTTCAAAGGCTCGGCAAGCGGCGGCACTTTCCCCCGCGGGGTCCATCCGCCCGAATGGAAGACCTATTCCGAGGACGCGGCCATCGAGGTGGTTCCGCCGCCGCAGAAGGTCATGCTGCCCCTGCTCCAGAATGTCGGCGCCCCCAGCAAGCCGGTCGTCAAGCCCAAGACCATGATCGCCTTCGGGGAAAAGGTCGCCGACGGGGGCGCATTCGTGTCCGCGCCGCTTCATGCCCCCATCGCCGGCAAGGTGTTGAAGACCGGGGTTACCACCCTGGCCAACGGCCGCCATGTCAGCGCCATTCCCATCAAGGCGGATGGGGATCAGCTTTCCGGCCAAGCCCTGTATGATGAAATCCTGGGGGGAGAATGGCCCAAGGACGGTTTTGAAAAATACGGCATTCAGGAGATCGTCGATGCCATTCAGGGGGCCGGCATCGTCGGGCTCGGCGGGGCCGCTTTTCCCACTCATGTGAAGTATGTCCCCAATGAAAAGAAGCCGATCCATACGGTCCTGATCAACGGATGCGAATGCGAACCCTATCTCACCTCCGATTACCGCCTTATGCTGGAGGCCCCTGAAGCCATTGTCAGCGGCGCACTGGTCGCCGGCCGGGTCACCGGGGCTGAGAAGATCTTCATCGGCATTGAAGACAACAAGCCCAAGGCGGTCGAAGCCCTGCGGAAGGCGGCGGCCGGCACCGCCGTTCAGGTGGCGGTGCTCAAGACCAAATACCCCCAGGGCAGCGAAAAACAGCTGATCCTGGCCCTGACCGGCAAAGAGGTGCCGGTGGGCGGTCTTCCGCTCGATGTCGGCATCGCGGTGAGCAACGTGGGCACCGCCACGGCCATGGCCCGGGCCGTGCTTCGGGGGAAACCCCTGACCCATCGGGTGGTGACGGTGACCGGCGGCGGCATCAAAACCCCCAAGAATCTGCTGGCCCCCATCGGCATTCCCCTGGGGGAACTGATCGATTTCTGCGGCGGCCTCACCGAGGACGCGGCCCGAATGATCTCCGGCGGTCCCATGATGGGCTTTTCCTTTACCGACCTCAATTCTCCGGTTACCAAGGGGACCAGCGGGGTCACCATCCTCACGGGGGCGGAGGTCAAAAAGGCCGAGGAGACCACCTGCGTCCGATGCGGCCGATGCGTGGACGTCTGCCCCATGAACCTGGTGCCGACCAAGCTGGCCCTGGCCTCGCGGCATAAGGATATCGAGCTGGCCAAACGGTACAACATCATGGCCTGTTTCGAGTGCGGCTCCTGTGCGTATATCTGTCCGGCCTCCATTCCGCTGGTTCAGCTGGTTCGAACCGGCAAGGCGGTAGTGATCGCCGACAGCAAAAAATAATACCAATCCCTGTAAAGGCGAGGGATGAAACGGTGAGCCCTCGATAGGACAATTCTTATGGCGGAAAAGACCCGACAATCTGAATCGGCCCCGGAGAAAGCGGCGCCCGTGCTTCATGTGGCGCCTTCGCCCCATCTGTCCAGCACCGATCTGACCACCCGCCGCATGATGATCGATGTTTTGATCGCACTGGCCCCGGTGGTCGCCATGGCGCTGTACGTCTTCCAGATGTATGCGGTCAAGCAGCTTCTGATCTGCGTGGGCAGCTGTCTGGCGGCGGAAGCCCTCTTCACCCGCATGCGGGGGCGCGATCTCACCCTGAACGACTATTCGGTCTCGGTGACCGGGGTCATCCTGGCCCTGTCCCTTCCCGGCGCCGCACCCTGGTATGTGGGCTTCATCGCTTCTTTTGCGGCGGTGGGCATCGGCAAGACCCTGTTCGGCGGGCTGGGGATGAACATCTTCAATCCGGCCATGGTGGGGCGGGCCTTTGTCATGATCGCCTTCGCCACCGCCCTGGGGGCCTCGGGATATCATGACCCCGCCGCTGCGGTGGATGCGATCACCCGGGCCACCCCCATGGATGTTTACAAGCAAAGCGGCGTGGTCGCGCCGCTGTGGGACCTCTTTTTCGGATTCACCAACGGCTCCCTCGGAGAGACCAGCGCCCTGGCCTGCATCATCGGCGGCATCTATCTCTGCTTCCGCCGGACCGCCTCCTGGGAGATTCCGGCGGGGGTGATCGGTGCGGTGGCGGTGCTGGCCGGCATCGGCAACCTGTTGAACCCGGGTTCCGAGTGGACGGTGTTGCACCACCTGGCCGGCGGATCTCTCCTGTTCGGGGCGTTTTTCATCGCCACCGATCCGGTTTCCAGCCCCTTGACCCCCAAGGGAAAACTGATCTTCGGTGCGGGCGTCGGGGCCCTGATTATGCTCCTTCGGGCCTACAGCGGATACCCCGAAGGGGTCATGTTCGCGGTGCTTCTGATGAATTCCGTTAGTCCTCTTATTAACCGCTGGACCATTCCCCGGCCCTTAGGCGCCGTTGCCGCATAACAGGATACCGATTATGAAACCGATACAGCCTATGGAACCCATGCCGCCCAGTATGATGGCGCGGCTGAAGGACAATAAAATCATACAGGCCTGGCTGGTCCTGATTCTGGCCATCTGCTTCGGCTCCTCCCTGGCCGGGATTCAGCTGACCCTGGGGCCTCGAATCGAAGAAAACAAGATCAACGAGACCCGGGAAAAGGTGCCGGAACTGGTCCTGGGCGCGGCCCGGGCCCAAGAACTGGCCGAAGCGGAAAAAGCCCTGGAGATTCAGCCGACCTCGGTGGCGGTGACCAAGAACGGCCGCCAGACCGCCTACTCGGTCCTGGAAGCCCGGGACCCTGAAAAAGGGCGGCTCGGCTGGGTGGTGAAGGCCGGCGGCCAAGGATATGCGGACAAAATCGAACTCCTTCTGGGGCTCGACCCGTCCGCGGAAGAAATCTCCGGCATCTTCGTTCTGGAGCAGAAGGAAACCCCCGGCCTCGGCAACAAGATCACCGAGGAAGACTGGCGCGGCCAGTTTGTCGGCAAGCAGACCGACCGGCCCCTCGAAGTGGTCAAGGACCGGGCGGATGAAAAGAACGAAATCAGCGCCATCACCGGGGCCACCATCTCGTCCAGGGCCGTCGCCACCATCGTCAACACCGCGGTCGCCGACCTCAAGGGAAAGCTCGCCGCTCAATAGCCGGAGGATACAACCATGCCCGATCAACCGACTTCCGCTGAACGATTCATCCAGGGGATCCTGCCGGAGAACCCGGTCTATCGCCAGCTTTTGGGGCTCTGCCCGACCCTGGCGGTGACCAACGGCATGCAGGCCGCCATCACCATGTCCGGAGCGGTCTTGTTCGTTCTGTTCTGCGCCAACGTCATCGTCAGCCTGATTCGAAATCTGCTCAAGCCGCACCTGCGGATCGTCATCTTCACCCTCACCATCGCCACCTTCGTCACCATTGCGGACCGGTTTCTGGCCGCCTATGTGTATCAGATGAGCAAGGTGCTGGGTCCCTACATTCCCCTGATCATCGTCAACTGCATCATCATCTGCCGATGCGAGGTCTGCGCATCCAAACAGAATGTGATGGCCGCCGGCGCCGATGCGATCGGCCAGTCCATCGGCTTTGCCCTGGCCCTCTCCTCTATTGCGGCGGTCCGGGAGATTCTCGGAACCGGCCACTTCTTCGGCATTCGGGTGCTGCCCGAGGTCTGGCCCGATTGGGTCGTCATGGTGCTTCCGCCCGGGGCTTTTCTCACTTTCGGACTGCTGCTGGGGCTGATCAACTGGTACGGCATGTACCGCGCTGAAAAAGCGGAGAGGGGGTAAGAACCGATGGTCTATCTGGTGGATATTCTGCTGATCGGGATCGGCGCAGCGCTGATCAACAATTTTGTTCTTTATTATTTCGTGGGCATCTGCCCCTTTATCGGCGTCTCCCGGCGGATCGACACCGCCTTCGGCATGGGATGCGCGGTAATCTTCGTTATCACCATTGCGGCCACTATCAGCTGGGCGATCACGACCTTCATTCTGATGCCTGGCGCACCCCTGACCGCCTGGGCGGCGGGCCTGTTCGTGTCCAAGGAGGCGGCGGCCAATATCGATCTGACGATCTTAAGCTATATCGTCTACATCTTCGCCATCTCCTCCTCGGTCCAGTTTGTGGAGATGTATGTACGAAAATTCTTTCCGCCCCTGTACAAGGCATTGGGGGTATTTCTGCCCTTGATCACTACCAACTGCGCCATTCTTTTCGCCTGTCTGGTGATCATGTCCAAAATCGTGGGCGTGGACAATCCTCAAGACGCCTGGGACCTGGGCCGTGCCCTGACCCTGGCCGTGGGCGGCGGCATCGGTTTCACCATCGCCATCGTGATCATGGCCGGGATTCGGGAAGAGCTGGACCTCTGCGATGTGCCCAAACCCTTCCAGGGGGCGGCCATCACCCTGATTGTGGCCGGCATTCTGGCCTTGGGATTTATGGGGTTCACCGGTGTGGACACCGGCCTGAGAAAAGCCCTGATGCCCGAGCAGACCGTCGCTTCGGCGCCGGCGGTTTCTCCCGAAGAGATGAAGTAAGCGTTTAATCATTTTTAGAATGAGAGGGTATATATGAATCTGGTAACCATCGGACTGTCCGCCTCCACCCTGCTGGGAATGGCGGTGGTGATCTGCTATATTCTGGGATGGGCCAACAAGGCCTTTCACGTGGAGGTCGACCCGCGCATCGATGCCATCAACGAGTGTCTGCCCGGCGCCAACTGCGGCGGCTGCGGCTATATCGGCTGCGGCGAGTATGCCGAATCGGTGGTGGTGGAGGGGTCCCCGCCCGACAAATGCCCGGTGGGCGGCGCCGCCTGCGCCACGGCCGTGGCCGAAATCATGGGGATCGAAGTGGGGGAAAGCCTGCCCCAGCGGCCCATCGTCCACTGCGGGGCCCACTACCATGAGCGGAAAGGTCTCAGCGAGTACCGGGGCGAGAGAACCTGCCGGGCCGCCAACCTGGTGGCCGGGATTCAGGGCTGCACCTACGGCTGCCTCGGTTTCGGCGACTGCGCCCGGGCCTGCAAGTACGACGCCATCCATGTCATCGACGGGCTGGCCACAGTGGATTACGATAAATGCATCGGGTGCGGGGCCTGCGGGCAGGTCTGCCCCCGAAACATCATTACCATCACCCCTTTCAAGGCCTCCAAGGTCCTGGCCGTGACCTGCTCCAACAAAGACAGCGGTAAGGACGTAATGGCGGTCTGCGAGGTCGGGTGCATCGGCTGCAAGGCCTGTACTCGAATTTCTTCGGATCTCTTCCAGATGGATGAGGGGCTTTCCACCATCAATTACGACAAATACAGCAAGGAATGTACGGAAGACATTCTGAAGGCTTGCGAAAAATGCCCCAAGAGCCGGCTTCTTTTTGTGGGCAAGCCCAGTCAGAAAGAGATCGAGGCCACCGAACACGTGGACCTTCCCGACGTGGTGGAACCCGACTTCAAAACCACCGTCGACGATACCGAGTGGTGGGGATAATCGGGTAGTAACACCGCCGCCTTTCGGTTTCTCCCCCGCTCCGTTTTATACCCCGTCAGCCCTTTTGGGCTTTCGGGGTATTCTCATTGGAAGAGCTCTACGATAAAACCGATATCTCCTGATTCGGACCGATTAAGGAACCTTGCATGCTTCGCATCCGCCGCATTTTCGATGATGTCTTGCCGGTCAATAAAGAAATCCTTCAACAGGTGAAGGAGATTTTTCGGAGCCGGTTTTCCGATGTAAACGAATCCGAGATTGAGCAGATCGACGAAAAGCTTCGGAATCCATTCAAACAGCGCTTTCGCACCCTGCTCTTGGTCGCCGAAACCCTGCGGGGCCGGGTTCAGGGTTTTGCCATGATTCTCCACGAACCGGTCATCGGGTTCGTCTATCTGGACTGGATCGCCACCCTGCGGGGGATCACCAGCGGCGGTCTGGGAGACGCCCTCTACGACCGGGTGCGACGGGAAGCCACGCTCTTGAAGGCGCAGGGGGTCTTCTTCGAGTGCCTTCCCGACGATCCCTCCCGTTGCCCCGACAAGACGCTTCTGAAAGACAATCGGGCCCGGTTGCGGTTTTATGAGCGATACGGCGCACGACCCATTGTGAACACCGGCTATGAAATGCCGGTGCATCCCGAAGATGACTGCATGCCCCATCTCGTTTATGATGGCCTGGAAGCCCAGCGACCCTTGCGCCGATATTTGGCCCGAAAAGTGGTGCGGACGGTTTTGGAACGGAAGTACGCACATTTCTGTCCGGCCGAGTATGTGGAACGGGTGGTCGCTTCCATTTCGGATGATCCGGTGCAGCTTCGAGAGCACCGCTATGTGAAACCCGAAGCGGTCAAGGTCTCGGTGGATGGTCGATTCACCGAACAGATCGCGTTGGTGGTGAACGACAAGCATACCATTCATCATGTTCATGAGCGGGGCTATGTGGAATCCCCTGTCCGAGTGCGAAGCATCCTCCGGGAGTTGGAAAAGGCCGGTTTTTTTATCACCATCAAGCCCCGGACTTTTCCGGAAAAGCATATCCATGCCGTGCACGATGCCGATTTTGCGACCTATATTCGAAAGGCCAGCGGGGATGTGCCCGAGGGGAAATCCCTCTATCCTTATGTGTTTCCCATTCGGAACAAGGCCCGCCCGCCGAAGGAGCCTTCGGTGCTGGCCGGGTATTACTGCATCGACACCTTTACCCCCATTCACCGGAACGTATATCCGGCGGCCCGCCGGGGGGTGGACTGTACCTTGACGGCGGCCCGGGAGATTCTGAGCGGACGTCGCATCGCCTATGCACTGGTCCGGCCGCCGGGGCACCATGCCGAGCGGCGGGCTTTCGGCGGATTCTGCTATTTCAACAACAACGCGGTGGCGGCCCAATATCTTTGCGGAAACGGGAAAGTGGCGATTTTGGACATCGACTATCACCACGGAAACGGTCAGCAGGATATCTTTTATCGCCGCTCGGATGTATTGACCGTATCGATTCACGGCCACCCCAGTTTCGCCTACCCCTACTTCAGCGGGTTTGCCGATGAGGGCGGCGAGGGAGATGGGGAGGGGTTCAATCTGAATCTGCCTCTGCCCGAGTCGGTCACCGGAGAGGCGTACCGGAAAACCCTGGGCGAGGCCATTGAGCGCCATGCTGTTGGCTTCTTCAAAGGGCTTGCCGAGGCGAGCCTGCAATGGGGCGGCGGTCGGAGAGAGCACAAAGCGATTCACGGATTGAAGCTTCGGTATGAGGTAAAGCCCGAGGACATGGAAAATATTCGCCGCCTGGTCGAGATCACCGGGTTTTTCCATCCGGCGGAAGTCGATGTGGCCGCGGAACTCGTATCCGAGCGCTTGCGGAAGGGAAGCGAGAGCGGGTACCACTTTATTCTGGCCGAGCACTACGGACGCTTGATCGGGTACGCCTGCTACGGACCGATCCCATGTACCGCATCAAGCTATGATCTCTACTGGATCATCGTCCATCCCGATTTTCAGGGCCGGGGCCTGGGCCGGAAACTGCTGCATGAGGCCGAACGGTTCATCCAGGCCGCCGCTGGCGCCCGGATCTACGTGGATACCTCCCAACGGGCTCAATATGCCAGCACCCGTGCGTTTTACGAACAGTGCGGGTATACCCGGGAATCGGTGCTACCGGATTTTTACGCCCCCGGAGACGGAAAAGTCATCTACTGCAAAACCGTGGTCTGAGCCATATCAGAACCGGCAGAATGGGGGAGGTTGTGAGTTCTGGAGGAAGGGTAGGGGAACGGACCGGCAAACCGGGGTTCGGTGCCGTTCCCCGAATCGGACTATTCGTTGTGGGACAAAAACCCGGCCTTGAAGTATTCCCGGTTCAGCCGGGCGATGTTGATGATGGAGATTCCCTTGGGGCATTCGGCCTCGCATTCCCGCTCATTGGAGCAGTTGCCGAAGCCGCAGGCGTCCATGGTGCGGACCATGGCCAGGGCGCGTTTGGCCGCCTCCAGCTTGCCTTGAGGAAGCAACGCCAGGTGGGAGACATTGGCGCTCACGAACAGCATGGCCGAGGCGTTCGGGCAGGCCGCCACACAGGCCCCGCATCCGATACACTGGGCCGCGTCCATTGCCCGTTCGGTGATTTCACCCGAAACGGGGATGGCGTTGGCGTCCGGGGCCCCGCCGGCGTTCACCGAAATGAACCCGCCGGACTGAATCACCTTGTCCAGGGCCCCCCGGTCGACCATCAGGTCTTTCAAGACCTTGAAGGCCCGGGCCCGAAAGGGTTCGATGGCGATGGCGTCCCCGTCTTTGAAGTGGCGCATGTGAAGCTGGCACAGGGTGGTCTTTTTTTCCTGGCCGTGGGGCCGGCCGTTGACCACGGAACCGCATTGACCGCAGATCCCTTCCCGACAATCGCTGTCGAAGGCGATGGGCTCCTTGCCCTCCAGGGTCAGTTTTTCATTGAGCACATCCAGCATCTCCAGAAAAGACATATCCGTGGAGATGTCGCTAAGCTCATAGGTTTCAAACCGGCCCTTGTCCTGTTGCCCGTTCTGACGCCAAACTTTGAGTGTCAAGTTGATATTCTGTGTCACTTGTAGCTCCTTTGTGTCAGTTTCACATTCTCGAATTCCAGATCTTCCTTGTGCAGGCCCGGTTCCTCTCCCACCCCTTTCGATTCCCAGGCCGCGACGTAGCTGTAATTTTCGTCGTCCCGCCGGGCTTCGTTTTCGTCGGTCTGGTAGGCTTCGTTAAAATGGCCGCCGCAGGATTCCTGCCGATTCAGGGCGTCGATGATCATCAGTTCGCCAAATTCGAGGAAGTCGGCCACCCGTCCGGCCCGTTCCAGGCTCTGGTTGACATCTCTATCCTGCCCCGGCACCCGCACGTTTTTCCAGAATTCTTCCCGAAGTTCCCGAATCATACCCCGGGCTTTTTCAAGGCCCTCGTTGTTTCGGGCCATGCCGCAGTATTCCCACATGATGTGGCCGAGTTCCTTGTGGAAATCATCCACTGTCCGTTTGCCGTTGATGGAAAGGAGTTTGTCGGTCATCTCCTTCACCTTGGATTCCGACTCCCGAAAGGCCGGGTGGTCGGTGGAGACCTGGTCGAGGGGATTGCCGGCCAGATATCCCCCGATGGTGTAAGGGATGATGAAGTAGCCGTCGGCCAGCCCCTGCATCAGGGCGCTGGCTCCGAGCCGGTTGGCGCCGTGGTCGGAGAAATTGGCTTCGCCCAGGGCGAAGAGCCCCGGTACGGTGGTCATCAGGTTGTAGTCGACCCACAGCCCTCCCATGGTATAGTGGACCGCCGGGTAGATCATCATGGGCGTTTCATAGGGATTGTCGCCGGTGATCTTTTCATACATTTCAAAGAGGTTGCCGTATTTTCGCTGGATGACGTCCCGGCCGTCCCGCCGAATGGCGTCGGCGAAATCGAGGTAGACCGCAAGACCGGTCTCGCCCACGCCCTTGCCCATGTCGCACTGCTCCTTGGCGTTTCGGGATGCCACATCCCGGGGGACCAGGTTGCCGAAGCTGGGATACTTCCGCTCCAGGTAATAGTCCCGATCCGATTCGGGAATATCCGAGGGGTTCCGCTTGTCGCCGGGAGTTTTGGGCACCCAGACCCGGCCGTCGTTTCGCAGGCTTTCACTCATCAGGGTCAGCTTCGACTGATAGGCGCCGTGGACCGGAATGCAGGTGGGATGAATCTGGGTGAAGCAGGGGTTGGCGAAAAAGGCGCCTTTCTTGTAGGCGCGAAAGGCCGCGGTGACATTGGAATTCATGGCGTTGGTGGACAGAAAGAAAACGTTTCCATAGCCGCCGGTGGCCAGAACCACCGCATCGGCTGCGTATTTCTCGATCTCCCCGGTGACCAGGTTGCGGGTCATGATGCCCCGGGCCTGGTCATTGACCAGGACCACGTCCAGAAGCTCCCGGCGGGGGAACATCTCCACCTTTCCGGCGCCGATCTGGCGGCAGAGGGAGCGGTAGGCCCCCAGAAGGAGCTGCTGGCCTGTCTGGCCCCGCGCGTAGAAGGTTCGGGAGACCTGGGCCCCGCCGAAGGACCGGTTGGCCAGCTGGCCCCCGTATTCCCGGGCAAAGGGAACCCCCTGGGCCACGCACTGGTCGATAATGTTGTTGCTGATCTGGGCCAGGCGATATACATTCGCCTCCCGGGCACGGAAATCGCCGCCCTTGACGGTGTCGTAGAACAGCCGCCAGATGGAGTCGCCGTCGTTCTGATAGTTTTTGGCGGCGTTGATGCCGCCCTGGGCCGCGATGCTGTGGGCCCGACGGGGGGAGTCTTGAATGCAGAAGTTTTTGACGTTGTAGCCCAGTTCGGCCAAGGTTGCCGCCGCGGCGCCGCCGGCCAGGCCGGTGCCTACGACGATGATGTCGTATTTGCGTTTGTTGGCGGGATTGACGAGTTTGAGATCGAAACGGTGCCGATCCCATTTATCCTGTATGGGACCGCTGGGGATTTTTCCATCCAACTGCATATCTGAAACCTCCTTATGAGATGAGCGATATAAATAGGGGGATAAAGCCGAATCCGACGGCGACGATCAGGCTGAAGAGCAGGCCGGCGGTCTGAATGGTCGGCATGTACTTGGGATGATTGATGCCCAGGGTCTGAAAGGCGCTCCAGAATCCGTGGCTGACATGAATTCCTACGATGAAGACCGAGGCGATATAGAGAAATACGTATATCGGGTTGGAAAAAGAAGCTGCCACGATCTCATAGACGGTCCGCTCGGTTTTCTCCACAAAGGTGAAATCGAAGAGATGAAAAATAACGAAGGCCAGAATGATGAGTCCTGTATAGGGCATGGTGGCGGAACCGAGGGTACGCCCTCCGGCCTGTTTGTTGACTTCATACCGATTGGGCCGGGCCTTGAAATTCTGAAAGAAAAGGATGACACCCGTAAAAATATGGACGATTGCAAAGAAGATTAAACCCGTTTCCATCAGCCGCAACGCAGGCTTCAGTGAATGGAGGTGCGCTGCGTACGAATTAAAAGCGTCGGGGCCGACATAAATGGTCAGGTTGCCGATCAGGTGTCCGATCAGGAATAGAATGAAGACGAAACCCGTGATGGACATCAGCAATTTTTTCCCGAGGGAAGATCCCAGGGTGTTGATCAACCAGTTCATCATTTCCTCCGCGTCAAATGGTTTAAAGAAAACGCTATGCAAAAAGCCGATCGATTTCCGAGCGAACGATCAATCGAAATTAAACTTTCTATTGCTTTCACTCCGGTCTGTCAATATAATTCTTGAGCCACCACGAATCCCATTCCGTCTCCATAATGCTTTGAGCAAGTCGCTGCCCTGTCTTCGTTTTCAAACGTTTCAGCACCGGAGGAAGCCATTTTCGAGGGGGGGCGTGGCCGATGTCCGAAAGGGCCTTCAGATCGAGAATGAAGGCGAGCTGATCGGCGTCATGGGCGAGACGGGCTTCAAGGGTAGCGGCTTCATTGTATTCCCGGATCAGGTCGGTGATGACGCCCCCGAACGGAAGGCCCCGGGTCGCGTCTTCGATGGCTTTTTTTTCATCGCTTGAAACATAATTTTTCTGGACGTAATTGATGTCCCCGGTTCTGGCTTCGGGGAAGTCGTGGACCAGACACATGGAAATCAGCCTTGCGCCGTCGGCAGTCGGTTCCATCTCGGCTATGGCAAATGCGATAAAGGTGATCATGAACGAATGTTCGGCAACCGATTCCCGTCCTGTGCCTAAGAAATGGTAGCCGGAACGGGGGATTTCTTTGAGCATTTTCGCTTCGAACAAGAGGTGTGCAATTTTTTTCACCATTTTCTCCTAATTGAATGAATCCATATATCACGCCGATCCAGCACCTCTCTTGAACAGACCGAGCATGGGGTTTCTAAAGGCTTGTATTTGTGATAAATTTAACAAAATAGCCGCGTTGCCTTCTCCATCAAATTTCTTGACACCATACCTCAGTTCGTATAGCCTATCAAATTTAAATCGAAAGTGGATGGAAAAAGAAAAGATCGGAGCAGGCTATGGTTCGTGAAGGTATGAATATCTTTCATGTTGTCAGCGGCACCAGCTTTATGGTTCAATTTGTATTGCTGGTTCTGCTTTTTTTCTCGGTGACGTCCTGGGCGATTATATTGATCAAATTTTTTTACCTCAGAAAGGCATTCAAGGAATCTGATTATTTCACGGACATATTTTGGGAAAGCCGGGACCTTTCGGTCGCGTATAAGGAAGCCAAAAGCATGGAGAGCAGCCCGCTGGCTCGGGTCTTCAGCATCGGGTATATGGAGCTGAAAAAGCTTCGGCAAAACGGACCCGGAGCGGTTCAGACCGGGAACGCCAGTTTGGAAGACCGGTTCAGCGGAATCGACAATGTTCAAAGATCTCTCAGGCGGGCCATCAACACCGAGGTGACGCGTATGACCCAAATGATTCCGTTTCTGGCAACAGCCGGAAATACCACCCCGTTCATAGGACTTTTTGGAACAGTCTGGGGAATTATGGAATCTTTTCACGGCATCGGCACCAGCGGATCGGTGAGTCTGGCGGTTGTGGTGCCGGGGATTTCCGGAGCCTTGGTGACCACTGCCGCGGGATTGGCTGTGGCGATTCCCTCGGTGATCTTTTTCAATTACTTCATGCAACGGATCCGGCTGATGGAAACCGAGCTCCACAGTTTTTCAGCTGACTTTCTTAATATTATCGAAAGTGATATCATCCCAACTGGAGGGAAAAGATAAAAATGGCTATAGAAACCGGCGCTGATCGTCTCATGTCGGACATTAATGTAACACCTTTCGTGGATGTCATGCTCGCGTTGCTGATTGTCTTCATGATTGCCGCCCCGATGATGGTTCAGGGGGTGGATGTGTCCCTTCCGCAGGCGGTCGCAAAACCGCTTCCCGCAGAAACGGACCAGCTTGTCATTAGTGTCAATAAGGAAAATCAGGTATATATCAATGAGGTTCAGGTCCCCCTTGATTTCTTGCGGGAAAAACTGATAAAAATACTGGAAAATCGCACGGACCGGGAGGTCTATTTCAGGGCTGATCAGACAATAACCTATGGGACGGCCATCCGGGTGATGTCCGAAATCAAAAGTGCCGGAGTCGAACGGCTGGGAATGGTGACCGAACCGCTCAAAGACCCGACTCCGGGGGAGAGGTTGAAAACCGCATCTTGATGAAAACCAGGACATATGAGGGGGGTTCACTGCTTCATGGACCTGAAAGAAGCGCCCGTCTTTTCTTCCTGTCATGTCTGTTCTCGATCTCTTTGCACGGCGTTTTTGTGGCGGTGTTCGTTTTTCTGAGCAATTATACCCCCTATCAGAATCGATTTTCCCAATCTGTGATCAAGGTCAACATGGTCACCCTGCCCTCGGAAGCGGAGCCCCTGGGCGAGGCCCAGCCGCCGACTCCGGAACCGGTGCCGGAACCGGCCGAGCCTCCCTCGGAGGTTCCGCTGGTAACTGCGGAAGAGTCGGAGGTGCAGGTGGTTCGGGAAGAACCGGAGCCGCCTCCCGAACCGGAGCCGATGGAAACGGAGGCCCCGGAACCGGAACCGACGCCGATCCCCCGGGATCGGGTTGTGATCGAAGATGCACCCGAGCAGACGGTTCCGCCGGAGCGGGTCGACCGGGAGACGGTGCCTCCGGAGCCACCCGTTCGCACCAAGCGGCCCCAGACCCGGAAACCCGAAAAAACCGTGGCCAAGGTGGTGGAGCCTGAAGAGGTCAGAACCGAGTCGATCAAGGACGCCATCAGCCGGGTTCGGGAAAAGGTGGCCAAGGAGATCGCTCGCAAGGGTTCCCAGCAACCCCGGGTGGCCCGCCCCCAACCGGCGAAACCTGCACCTTCCGGAAGAACCGGTTCGGTGGGAAGAGGACCCTCCGGCGGGGAGCCGGGTGCCATCAGCGATATTTATCGTGCCCAACTGACCTATCAGATCGAAAAGAACTGGGCTTTTCCGGAGCATCTGGCCGATACCCGGGGGGATCTGGTCACCGTGATCGTGGTGAATATTCTACCCAGCGGCCATGTTAAGGATGTCTGGTTCAAGGATCGGTCCGGAAACAGCTATCTGGATGATTCTGCATACCGTGCAGTGATGAAATCGAATCCGCTTCCGCCGCTCCCCCAGGGATACAATGCCTATACCGTGGCGCTGGTGTTTACGCCCTCCGGACTGAATTAGGGAGGGATCGTCGCCGCCCGTATGTTCCATTTCATCAGGAAAATCGGCGCGAAGGAGATTGACCGGAAAAGGAAATTATGCGAATTCTAATAAAAATCTTGTTCTGGATCTGGATACTCGCCGGATCATTGGCCGGAACCGCTCTGGCACAGTATGATTACATCGATATTCGAAACCCCTCGATGCGGAAAATTCCCCTGGCGGTACCCCCGTTTCAGGTGATTCCCGAGGGAAGCGACATCGGGGCGCGCGGTGCGAAACTGATATCGCAATATCTCGATTTTACCGCCTATTTCAAAATCATCGACCCGGGCGCCTTTCTGCTCGCCCCCGATCGACCGATTCCGGACCCTGAAAACGTCGATTTCAACAACTGGGTCCCCATCGGCGCCGAGCTTCTGATCACCGGAAATGCGCTGGTTCAAGGGGATTTGGTCGACCTGGAGCTGCGGCTCTTCGATGCCTTCAAGCAGAGCCTGCTTCTGGGGAAACGGTACAAAGGGTATGTTCGGGACCTCGAAAAGATCATTCGGCGGTTCTGCAGCGAGGTCATCTACCACCTCACCGGACACTGGGGGGTTTTCGACAGCAAGCTTGCCTTTATCTCCAACGGGACCGGCAGCAAGGAGATCTATGTGTGCGATTTCGACGGGTCCAATATACGCCGGCTCACCACCTATGACTCCATCACCCTCAATCCGGCCTGGTCCTCCGACGGCAAATGGATGGCCTATACCTCTTATAGCAAAGGCCGGCCGGACCTCTACATTCAAAATCTTAGAGAAAACCGGGGTACGGTCGTCTCCAAGAAAGGCATCAATATCGCTCCCGCCTGGGTTCCAAACGGAACCGATCTGGCCGCGACCCTCTCATTTTCCGGGGATCAGGAGATCTATCTGCTGAGCCGCCAGGGCCAGGTGATCCGCAAACTGACCGACCATTGGGGCATCGATACCTCGCCGACCTGGGCCCCCGATGGAAAACGGTTCGCTTTCGTTTCCAGCCGGTCCGGGACCCCCCAGATCTACATTAAGGAAGTCGAAACCGGTCGTGTGGAGCGGCTGACCTATCAGGGGCGTTACAATACCCAGCCCAGCTGGTCCCCCAGGGGGGATCGCATCGCCTATTCCGCCATGGAGCGCGGGGAGATCAACATCCATGTGATCGACGTGGAAACCCGCACCCCGGTTCGGCTGACCTATCATTCCGGTAAAAACGAATCCCCCACCTGGTCGCCGGACGGCAGCCTCATCGCCTTCAGCACCACCCGGGAAGGGGGCGGGGAATATCGGTTGTATGTGATGACCGCATACGGGACCGATCAGCGGCGGCTGCTGGATATGCCCGGAGAGCAGACACAGCCTGCCTGGTCACCCAGAATCACCGAATAGAAACAGGAACACAGCTGTTTGGGAGAAAGGGAGAATATTAACCGATTTCGAGCGGGGAAATGATTTCTTCGCCCCATACGAAAAAAGCAAAGAGGAGGAGGATATGAAAAGCAGACTGTGGATGGTGCTGATGATGGTATTTATCTTGCCGGGGCTGTTGGCCACGGTGTCCTGTACCCCGAAAGGGCGGAAGGGGCCGACCGGTCCGGAGCCGTATGGCCAGACTACGCCCCGGCGGCCCCAGCGGCAGGAACCGTCCCCGCCCGAGGGGCCGGAGGCCGGCGCCATCGATGAACAAGAGCTGGCCAGGCGTCGAGCCGAAGAGGCCCGCAGACTCGATATGCAGGCCTCCCGGGAGGCCTTTCTGAATGAACACATCTATTTTCCCTACGATAGCTCCGAGCTGTCTCCCAGGGCCCAGACCAAACTCCGGAACAAGGCCGACTGGTTGCGGAAAAACCCTGGGTTGACCGCTATTATCGAGGGCCACTGCGACGAACGGGGAACCACCGAGTATAACCTCGCCCTCGGAGACCGCCGGGCCGAAAGCGTCAAGGTTTTTCTGGTTAATCTCGGGATTGCGCCCACCCGCCTGCTGACCATCAGCTACGGAGAAGAGCGGCCCATCGACCCCGGGCATTCCGAAGCGGCCTGGGCCAAAAACCGGCGGGCCCAATTCGTGTTCGAATAACAAACCCCCGGCGGTCGGTTTTCTCTCCTTCGGGAAAACGGAACCGACCGCCGGATTCGGTTTGCTTTTTTTCCGTCAACGTCCATTGATCCGGGATAGGTATATGAAAATCATTCAATCCATTCCTTTATTCGTTTTGCTCATCGGGATCGGCGGATGTGCCCCGAGAAGCGATGTCCGAATGCTGGAAGACCGCGTCATTGCTCTGGAGCGCAGAAACCTCGAGCTTCAGCAGCAGACTGCCGCGGCAGAACAGGAAAAGAGTCAGCTCAGGTCCCAACTGCAGAATTACGGCACGACCCTGGAAGAAAAAGAGCAGGTCCTGAGATCCCAGTCCGCCGGTCTGACCGCGACCCTCGACCGAATCCGGAACGAACTTCAGGCGGTGCGGGGCAAGCTTGAGGAGGCCAACTATCAGACCGATCAGCGCCTCAGAGCTATTGAAGGGACCGTGGCCGCCAATTCGAATCGCCTGGAAACGATAGAGCAGCAACTGGGGATCGAATCTTCCCGGGGGCAGGGGGGGCGGCCTGGAGCGGCATACCGGCCTTCGGCCGGCAGCTCGACCGACCGAAGCGGCTCCGCCCCGGCCCGAAACCGTCCTGCCCCTCAGCCGTCTGCATCTCCGGCTTCGGAAAACGATCTCTATCTTCAGGCCAAGCAGTCCTTTGACCGGGGAGACTTTGAGGCGGCCCTGGAAGGATTCCGAAACCTGTTGCGGAATTATCCCGATGCCCAATATGCGGATAACGCTCAGTTCTGGATCGGTGAAATTTTTTATCGACAACAGCAGTACGAAAATGCCATTCTGGAGTATCAGACGGTCATTGAAAAATTCCCGCGGGGGAACAAGGTACGGGCCTCTCTGCTCAAGCAGGGGTTCGCTTTTTCCAATCTGGGGGATCGGGCCAATGCCCGGCTGATTTTGCAGGATTTGATCGATAAGTACCCGGATTCCAGTGAATCCAAGATCGCCCGACAAAAATTGAATGCATTATAATGTAAACCTGAATAAGGCGGCTTCGGATTCCGGGCCGAGTCCATGAAGGTGGTGGGGGTGGACCCGGGGCTGGCCGCCACCGGGGTGGGGGTGGTGTCCGGCCGCGGAATGAAGGTGAATTCTTTTGCTTTCGGCAGCATCTATACCGCAAAAGAAGGCGACCTGCCGAGACGCCTGGATCGCATCTTTTCCAAGCTGCGGGCCGTTCTGGAGGATGAAAAACCAGACCTCATGGTGGTGGAGGATATTTTCTCTCTAGACAAATACCCCAAATCAGGAATTACCCTGGGAAAGGTCACCGGGGTGATCCTGCTGGCCGGTCACCAATCGGGGCTGTCGGTTCGGGAGATTCCGGTCCGGGAGGCCAAACAGGTATTGACCGGCAATGGAAATGCGGGCAAGGACCAGTTGGAAAAAGCGGTTCGGCACATGCTCAAATCCCCGGTGCCGATCCGCCCCTATCATGCCTCCGACGCCTTGGCCATGGCGCTCATCGGGGTCTTTCGATTTTCACGCTGCTGATATACATCCGTGGACTTCATCCTGTCGGGGGTCCTATTCCCGACCCCGAACACCGGCTGTTCCGGAGACACCGACTCCGGAAAAACCGACGAACGATCAGATCAGAAATAGATGATCGGATATCTTGAAGGCAAAATTTTAAAGAAAGAGGAGGAGCGGATTCTGCTCCTCTGTAATCAGGTCGGATATGAGATACTGCTGCCGGGATTTGTGATGGACACCCTGCAGGGGAAAATCGACGGAGATACCCTTTCCCTGTACATCCATTACCAGCAGACCGAGCGGCAGCCGACCCCGGTGCTGATCGGGTTTAATTCCGAGCTTGAAAAAGCCTTTTTTCATCTTTTTATTTCAGTGGAAGCCATCGGGCCCCTCAAGGCGGTCAAGGCCTTGAACCTCTCCATGGCGCGGGTGGCCGAGGCCATCGAATCCCAGGATATCGATACCCTCAAAAACCTGAAGGGGATCGGTGCCAGAACCGCCCGGAAGATTATCGCTACCCTCAGCGGCCGAATGGCTTCCTTTTTTTCAGAGCCGTGCAAACAGGAAGCCCCGGTCGCCGAATCCGAAGATTTTATTTTGCCGGTTCAGGATGTCCTGGTGGAGCAATTGGGCCACAAGCCGGCGGATGCCAAACGAATGATCACCGAGGCCCTGGAACGGAACTCCGCGATTTCCAGCCCCGAAGCCCTTTTTGAAGAAATTTATCGGGGGGATATGGTCCACTGAAGGCGGCCTTCAACGGATGACCCATGGCCAATGATATTTTGAAATTCAGCTCCCAAGCCCAGGGGATTGTCTCCCGTGAGTCTCAACCCGAAGACGGGGACCCCGAGATTTTATCCCTTCGGCCCGAACGGTTGTCCGATTATGTGGGGCAGCCGGAGGTGGTGGAAACCCTGGAGATCGCCATTGCAGCCGCAAAAAACCGCGGGGAGCCCCTGGATCATGTTATCTTTCACGGTCCGCCGGGGTTGGGAAAGACCACCCTGGCCCATATCATCGCCCGGGAGATGGGCGGCGTTCTCACCGTCACCTCCGGACCGGCGCTTGAAAAGGGCGGAGATCTGATCGGCATTCTGACCCATCTGGAGGAAGGGGATGTGCTGTTCGTGGATGAAATTCATCGCACCCCCAAGGTGGTGGAAGAGTTTCTTTACCCGGCCATGGAGGATTTCGCCGTCGACTTCGTGTTCGACAAGGGGATTCATGCTAGAAGCCACCGGTTCCGGTTGAAGCGGTTTACCCTGGTGGGGGCCACGACCCGGGTGGGGCTTCTCTCCGCCCCGCTTCGGGACCGCTTCGGCATCTTCAGAAGCCTCGATTTCTATGATGAAGCCGACCTGGTCCGGATTACCCGGCGATCGGCGGCCCTGCTCGATATCGAGGTGGACGACGACGGGGCCCGGGAGCTGTCGCGCCGGTCCCGGGGGACGCCCCGAATCGTCAACCGGCTTCTGAAACGGGTACGGGATTATGCACAGGTTCGTGCGGACGGGATCATTTCCCGCACCATCGTGGAAGCGGCCCTGGCCTTAGAAGGGGTGGACGAACGGGGCCTTACCGATCTGGACCGGCGGTACCTGAAGACCATCATCCGGTTTTACAAGGGGGGGCCGGTGGGCATCGAGGCCATTGCGGCCACCCTTCAGGAGGAAACCGATACCCTGGTGGATGTGGTGGAGCCCTTTTTACTCAAAACGGGCATGGTGACCCGCACTTCGTCGGGCAGAAAAGCCTCGGAAGCCGCCTATCAACACCTCTCCCTTCCCTTTCATCAGCAGGACCCGCTCTTCGGGGGGCGGTAAATTTTCACTGAGGGGGGTTCATGTCGTGTGTTAGCCTGACCACCGATTTTGGCTTGTCGGATGAGTATGTGGGGGTCATGAAGGGGGCGATCCTGTCAATCAACCCCAATGCGACGATAATCGACATTACCCACCAGATCGATCCTCAGGATGTTCTCCAGGCCGCTGGTCTGATTCGGTCGGCCTACCGGTACTTTCCCGCAGGAACGGTTCATCTGGTAGTGGTGGATCCGGGAGTCGGCACCGGCCGTCCGATCCTGAGCGCCGAAGGGGGCGGCCATCGGTTTGTCGCGCCGGACAACGGCATTCTCGGGCCATTGCGCCAAGACGGGGTGATCGAGACCGTTTACCGGGTGGAAAATGCCGATTATTTTCTGCACCCGGTCAGCAACACATTTCACGGCAGAGACATCTTTGCACCGGTGGCTGCCCACCTGTCCAAGGGGCTTTCACCGTCGGCGCTCGGTCCGGCTATTCCGTTGACGGAAATGATCGACCTCGATCTGCCGACCCCGACATCCTCCCCTTCCGGTGATCTGGTGGGGGCCGTTCTTTTCATCGACCATTTCGGAAATCTGATCACCAATATCGATGTGGAGCATTTGGATAAATGGCGGGATTCGGCCCCTCGAGAGAAATTGATGATCAAAATCGGGAGTCATCGCATTCGATGCCTCTCCCCTAGCTACGAAAGCGCCGGATTTCAAAAACCTCTTGCCATCATCGGCAGTCGAGGGTATCTTGAGATCGCTGTCAACCGGGGCAACGCCCGTCAAGTTCTGGGCGCCGGGAAACCGGACAGGGTCAGGATCAGCAAAATCGATTAATCGTTGTGCAGGAGGAGTGATTGCGTAGCTGTAAGAATCATTGTTTTAAAAAGTGTCGATGGATCAAGATCGGGGCGGGGTTTTTCGGCCGAATGGTGTTGATCTCGATGGTGATCCTGAGCGGCGTGTCCGCCCATGCCTCCCCATTGTCGGAACCGGAGACGGACCTGCTGCCGGATGTGTTCGTCCCGTTTGATCCGGAAAACGGACCGGAATATGTGCTGGTGGTGGAAAAAGAGACCCAGTCGCTGTTTTTGTACGAAATTGCCAGCGCCCCTAAGAAAATCTATCAATGGATCTGTTCCACGGGGAAGCAGATCGGCGCCAAAACCCGATCCGGTGACGGAAAAACTCCCGAGGGGATCTATTTTTTTAACCGGGTCTATCAGGATAGAGAACTTTCTCCCATATACGGAGTTCGGGCCTTTCCCATCGACTATCCCAACCTGCTGGACCGTGCGGCCGAGCGCACCGGCAGCGCCATCTGGCTGCATGGGACCAATAAGCCGCTGAAAGCAAGGGATTCCAACGGGTGTATCGTCCTGGAAAACACCGACCTGGAAGCGGTGGAAAAATACATCGCCCTTAACCGGACCCCCATTGTGATCGTCGATAAACTCAATTTTGAGGCTTTCGAGCCCAAAACCGCGCTCAAGAAAGCGATCCTTGAGATGGTGGACCAATGGATCGAGGCGGTGGACCACGGTACCTATCAGGACTATGTCCGGCTCTATGATCCTGAATATGTGCCTGAGATCGCCTGGTGGTCGGATTGGTACAAGGTCCGGAAGCGGTTGAAGGAAGCCGAATCCGAATCCGAACTGAAAGTAAGGGCCAGAAACATTGCCATCTACAAACACCAATCGGTGATGGTGGCCCTATTTGATCCGTATCTTGAGTTCGGGGATCACGAAATTCCGGTGGGAACCAAAAAACTGTACCTGTCGGACAAAGGGGAGGGGCTTCGCATTATCGGCGATACTTATCAAACCCTTCCCGATGCAGTTTCCGGGCCCGGTGAGGATAATCCCCTTGTTCTGGCGGCACAAGACCTGCGGGTTCGAGGCGCCGATGAAGCTGAAATTGAGCAAATGGTGGATGAATGGTTAAAAGCCTGGTCATCCATGGATATCGAAGAGTACGGCTCCTTTTATGCCGGCGATTTTCGCTCCCAGGGAATGGACAAGGCCGGATGGCTCGATTATAAAAAGCGCCTCAATCGCAAGTACGACTATATCCGGGTGACTCAAAAAAATCTTCAAACCGAGCAGAGCGAGGACCAAACCAGAGTCACCTTTGTTCAGAATTACGAATCCAGCGGGTTTAAAGCGTCCGGTATGAAAACCCTGCTTCTCAAACGGGAAGACGGTGAATGGAAGATATACAGAGAAACCTGGAGCAAGATGTGATCTGGAATAGAACGTGAATCGATCCAACGTACCCCAGCCGGAAAAGAGAAAAGAAAACTGGACCTTGCTGCTGGTTTCCGAAACCGGCAAGACCATCCGCATCAAATGGTTCAAGGGTCTGGCGGTGATCTGTATGGTGTTGCTGATCGGCGCCGTAACCGCGGCCGGCACCTTTTACTATCTGTATGAAGCCGAAGCCCGAGAGAACCGTTGGCTGCGGAGCGCCGCCAAGGGTGAAACACCGGTGACCACGGCGGCTGCGATCGACGCGTTGGAGTCCGGGAAGGAAACCCCGCCCAAACCGGTGACGGCCCCTTCCAGGAAATCCGAAACCCTTGAAAATACCGCCCGGACTGAACGGAAGGAGATACCGGAAAAGGGTTCGGCCGAATTTAAAAAAACTTCCGGAGAAACATCTTCCGAAACGATCGCCGCATTCGAACCGGAAACGGCCGCCCCGTCGGTTGCGCAAACACGGGAAAAAGGCCCTTCCTTTCTGGTGCCCGCCTCCGAATCGGAGAAAGAGCCGGCGGATCAGGATAATCGAAAACCGCTTCGGGTGGCCATCGAGGATTTCGAGTATTCCAGCGGGGACCGGAAAAATGTCTATGTTCGATACAAGATCAAAAACACCGACGCCCGGTCCCGGACGGTTTCCGGCCATGCCGTCGTGGTGCTGGAGGGAGAGGACCGGGGCAAGCCGAAATGGCTGGCCCTGCCGAAGGTTCATCTGGTATCGGGTATGCCCACCGGCCAGGAGGAAGGGCAGTCGTTTTCCATCGCAAATTATAAATTCATGAAGTTCCGGCCCGAGGGGCGGCATGATCCGGACCAGTTCAGCAAAGCCTCTGTATATGTATTCGACGAAGGGGGGGCGCTTTTGCTGAAAGAGGTCAAAACCCTGACCGAAACGCCGGATTCGGATGCCGGATAGAACCGCAGCCCCTGTCGATTTCAACGCGAATTCAGTTCAATTCCGGGAGACCCGCCGTGGCAAAAAAAGTTGAAAATTTTTCTATTCTGGATACCGGATTGACCGTGGAGGGCACCCTGTCCTGCACCGGCAAAATGTTGATAAAAGGGACGGTGAAGGGGACTCTGGACGGCCAGTTCATCACCATCGGGGAAGAAGGGGCGGTCTATGCCGAAACCCGGGCCGACCATATTACCGTGGGCGGCCGGTTTGAAGGTGACCTGGAGGTATCGGATAAGCTGGTGGTGCTGGCGACCGGCAGGTGTGAAGGAGAGGTAAAATGCAAAGACCTGATTGTCGAGCAGGGCGGCGTTCTCAATGCCAAGGTGACCCGAATCTCCGTTCCGGAACCCGAACCCGCCAAAAAGAAATTTGCGCCGTTTAAGAAAAGCGGTGCAAAAGCCTGATCAGCCGGATTCCCAGTGGAATACCACCCGTAGCGGGAAATGATCCGAAGGATAGACCCCATCAATGGAATCCTGAATGATGTGTGCTGATTGAGGGCGAAGGTTTCCCCGATATAAAATCCAGTCGATGTGATCTCCGATGCCGGTTCCGGTGAATCCGTGATGCGTCGCCGGAAAATCCGGTTCAAACGTATTGATGAAGCCGGCCTTCACCAGCGAATCCTGACCGGTTTCACCTCCTGTAAACACCGCATGAGCAGATCCTTCAGGGGATGCGTTGAAGTCCCCGGTGAGTATCGCCGGATAGTTCCGGGAAACTGCTGAAAGCCGGTCCAGGATCAACCGGGCGCTTCGCATCTGAACATCCGCATCAAAATCGAAATGGGTATTGCCGCAGGAAATCTCCCGGCCTTTCGAGCGAAACCGACCCAGAATGCACTGCCGGGGCCACCGGCTCTTTCGAAACCGGCTGGGGATATCGGGGGTAGGGCTCAGAAAAAAATAGTTTGAGTCGATCAGCCGCCATTCCCTTCGAAAAAACAAGATGTTGTTCTGCCAGAAGTCGGGGGCCGGTCGGCGCCGGCCGATACAGTCATGGTCGGGCAGCAGGGCCTTTAGATCATCCAACTGGAAATCATTGACCTCCTGAAATGCCATGAAATCGGCCTCGTATTCCCGGAAAAGCGGCGGGAAAATCTTTTTGCGGTACTGCCACGCATTGGGGCCATCCTCGGCCAGTCCGAAACGGAGATTCAGCGTGAACACCGAGACGTCAGCCGATGCATTCGTGGAAGGAATCGCCATGCCCGATGTCAGCTTCCGGCCTCGAAATGACGGATATAATCGGCCAGGTCATCCGGGTTGGTCTGTTGGAAGTTGGAAAAAGTGGCATCCCGAAATTCCAACCCGGTGTTTCGGCGGATATATTCAAAAATCCCTAAGTAATTCTCCAGAATGCGCTGCTGCCAGTTCAGACCGAGTCGAAGGGCCATGGAACGGATGGCCTCTTTGTCACCCTCGATTTCCAGGAAATCTCCGAATGGAAGGGTGTCGACGCAGATCTCCAACCCTTCGTAGGTGAAGGTTTCCCGTTGTTTTTCATAGGTCTGTACAGCATGATAGCCAAGGGATTCCAGAATCCGGCTCATGACATCGAAATCGCTCACCTCCACTTCCAGCTCCTGGTACATCTTAAATTGATTGTCGTCTTCTCGGGTCGTCCCGCCGGGGACCGATTTGAAGGTGAGGCGGTTTCGGGAATCCTGACGAAGGCGAAGCAGGGAATCCTTCCGGAGAAGACTTCGGTTTTGATCTTCAAAGCGAAGGTTGGTTTCAAACCATTTTCCCTGTGAAGCGGCCCCTAATTCCTGCATTCGGCGGCGGATCGGTTCAAAATCCGAGATATAAAACTTGACTTCGATTTCCAAATCTGTCATTTGTCCATATTTCCATTTGAAATCATGTTGTTGCAAGAATGCACATTATGATTTTGTTTTTAAGGACCGGTCGGTCCCAAAGGGCCGGTTTCTCGGGTCACAATTTAGCTGAGACATGAAGGGCTGTCAATCCGATTATCCCCCGGCTGATCCCTGCGGCGGCAGGATTTTGGGTTGACATTTATTTTATTTTTGTTTAGAGAACCAAATTTTCTTTGAGGACAGGAGTGTGGAACGGTGAAGAAATATACATACAGTGCAAAGCAGTCCGACAATCCCGGCAAGTGGTATGTGATCAACGCGGAAGGGCTTGTTCTGGGGCGATTGGCCAGCCGGGTGGCGTCTCACTTGAGGGGAAAACACAACCCCCTGTATACCCCTTCCGTAGACATGGGAGACAATGTCATCGTGATCAATGCGGATAAGGTGGTGCTGACCGGCAGAAAAATGGATCAGAAATGCTACTACCATCACAGCGGGTACATCGGCGGGCTGAAGACGGTTCCCATCAAGGACCTGATGAAGAAAAAGCCGGAGGATGTGATCCGTTTTGCCGTGCGCGGCATGCTGCCCAAAAATCGGCTCGGGCGCAAATTATACAAAAAGCTGAAGGTCTACACAGGGGATGCGCATCCGCACGATGCTCAGCAACCCGAAGTGCTAACGATTCAATAGGGATAAACATCGAGGGAATACATGGAGAACGTATATTACGCAACAGGAAGGCGCAAGACATCGGTAGCCAGAACCTGGTTGACCCCGGGGAACGGAGACATTCTCATCAACAACCGTACTGTGGATGATTATTTCCCCATTGAGTCGGCCAAGATCATCATGACCCAGCCCCTGACCCTGACGAACAATGCGGGCTCGTTCGACGTTCGCATCACGGTCAACGGCGGCGGCATCTCCGGGCAGGTGGGCGCCATTCGACACGGCATCACCCGGGCCCTGATTCAAGCCGATCCCGATCTTCGAACCGTTCTGAAAAAGGCGGGCTTCGTGAAACGAGATCCCCGGGTCAAAGAGCGAAAGAAATACGGCCAGAAAGGGGCGCGAGCGCGGTTTCAGTTTTCGAAACGATAAACCCTTTTCTTTCCCCGTCCGTTTTCAGAAGGGAGCAGGATGTACGACCCGCATCCTGCTCCCTTTCCATTTTACCGTTCCTTCATCCCTTCCACACCGGCTTCCGCTTTTCCAGGAACGCGGAGATCCCTTCCCGTGCATCCTCATCAAGGGCATTCAGGACAATCGCCTTTTGAGCATAGGCGTAGGCGGATTTTTCATCCTGATCGATTTGATCATAGAATACCTGTTTCCCGAACCCCAGGGTGCGAAGGCTAAGTTCGGCCAATTCAGAGGCCCATTTTCCCGTTTCCTCCCCGAGGGCTTCCGATGGTACCACTCGATTGACCAATCCGAATTTTTCGGCCTCCTCGGTGGAAATATACCGTCCCGACAGGAGCATTTCCAGTGCCCTGCGTCTGCCGATCACCCGAACCAGGGGGACCATGGGGGTGGAGCAGAAAAGGCCGATTTTCACCCCTGGGGTTGAAAACTGAGCCCCTGCTTCGGCAACAGCCAGATCGCAGGCCGCTACCAGCTGGCAACCGGCGGCTGTGGCGATGCCGTGTACCTGGGCGATGACCGGCTGCGGAATCTTCTGGATGGTCAACATCATTTCCGTACATGCCGCAAAAATCGTCTGCAGATGCGTAAGGTTGTTCTGGGGATCTGAGAATTCCTTTAGATTATGACCCGCACAAAAAGCGGGGCCGTTGCCACGAATCACGAGCACCCGAACCGTCGGATCTTGGGAGATCCGGTCCAGACGCGCCTGAATTTCCCCGATCACCTCCAGGGACAAAGCATTTCGGCTTTCAGGCCTGTTCAGAGTCAACCAGCCGACTTTTTCGGATTTTTCAAATAAAACAGAATCGGTCATGTATACCTCGCTCTTTATAGGTCAAGTGGCCGGCAGGCGGGGCTTTTCGATGGGCGTCAGGTCTACGCCGGGATCCTCTTCAGCTTCCGCTGCTTCTCCTTCCTCTTCGACCTCGACCCGACCTTCTTCCACCGCTTCTTCGGCGCTAATCTTCGGTTCGGGCTTTTCAGCTTCTATGGCTTCTTTCTTTTCATGAAGGGTCTCCGGCTGAATCGACTCTTCTCCCTCTTCGGGCGGAATGGTAAGGCCTCCTTCCATCAAATCGGTGACCATCTCGATTTTGCCTTCCACATATCGGGACTGCATCTCGTTCAATTTGAGCAGAGCGCTTTCTTGAAGGTAATCGAGGGCATCGGTCAGATTCCCTTTGCTGGCTGCGATATCCGCCTTGTAGAGGTACATGAGAAGGTTCAGGTCCGTCATGCGCGAGTCCAGCGACGCGCGCAGTTCATCATTAATTGCATATTCGGAGGCGGCATCGAGTTCTGATTTCACATCCTCCAGGTTGGGGAAGGCGGATTCGGCCATTATACCCTCGGCCCGATTCACATAATGGGTAAATACCAGAGGCAGTGCTTCATCCTTGGAATAAACCTTCTTTGCAGGTTCGGGTGCGGAAACGCCGGGGAGGTAGGCGATTTTTTCCGTCCCCAGCGGGGCGAACTTACCCTTTCGGATCTCGACCCCTTCCCCGGAGGGTTGGATATAGTATTTTTTGGAATTCGAATAGCTTGCAGCGATGATTAAGGTGAAAAGGAGGACGACGCCGACGATCAGGTACTTGACTGTCTTTTCCATAGGATCCACTTCCTTTGCAACGGGTTTAGGTTTAATGGGCTTGGCCGCCGCTTTTTCAGCGGCGGGTTTTTCCTCAGCGGCTTTCTTTTCAGCAGCAGCTCTTTCGGCGGCGGCCTTTTCTTCTGCGGCTTTTCGGCCCAGTTCCTCGAAATCGAAGTCGAATTTTCTGGCCAGAATATCCCGGGTCTGACGATTATCCTCAGTGACCATCGGCGGTGCCGAAAATCCCCGGCGGTAAGCTGCGTCTTCCGGAGGCGAATAGAGCGTATCGGGTTTCCAGGTCTCGAACCGTTTCATGATCAGCTCTTTTTGGGAAACCGGCTTGCCCATTTTTGGGGCCTTGGGCGGCGTTTTGGATGCCACCCGGGAGAAATCGAAGTCGAATTTTCTGGCCAGGATTTCCCGGGTCTGTCGGTTGTCCTTGGCAACCATGGGAGGTGCCGAAAACCCCTGAAGATAAGTTTCATCATGGGGAGCTGAAAATAGGGTTTCCGGTTTCCAGGTGTCGAACTTTTTCATGATCAACTCTTTTTGGGAAACCGGCTTGACTTTTTTTGCGGCTTTCGCGGAGGCCCTTTTTTCTTTGGAAGGCGCTTTTCCGGCGACCTTGGCGAAATCGAAGTCGAATTTTCGAGCCAGAATGTCCCGGGCCTGCCGATCATCTTCGGCCACCATCGGGGGTGCGGAAAACCCTCTCAAATAGGCGTTATCTTCCGGAGGCGTATAAAGCGTGTCGGGTTTCCATGTGTCGAACTTTTTCATGATCAGTTCTTTTGGGGAAACCGCCTTTTCGGTGCCTGTCGCTTTTTTGGGTTTGGATTGGGTTGTTTTGCCGGCGGGTTTTGATTTTGCCGCACTTTTCGGCTTGGTGGCTGTTTTCTTGGTCGCTGTACCCTTTTTTTTGGGTGCGGTTTTTTTCTTGGAACCTGATTTTACCGGGCTTTTTTTTGCCATGTAAACCCCTTTTGAATTGGAATCCGATTTGCAAATTAAGAGAGCAACACAGTCAGTCGATAGTCATAAGATATTCATATAAAATCCTCCTGTTTTTGTAAACATTTTTTTGTGCCGGAGGGTCCGGGGGAATAGTGCCGGAAGCGGATGCGGGAGGATTCGTAAAGAAGGCTTGCATTCACTTCCCTTGGTGACATAAATAGAAAAGATTATCTCGTTTAATTTTACGGGCGAAATTATGATAAAAAGAGTCAGGGGGGGCCCCACCCTGAAGGGAGTGCCCTTGAAAAGCGATTCTGTTTACGTCTCTTTGGATGCGTTGCGGCCGGGCATCGACAACATTCGGCTCGATGTCTTCCTGAGCCCCGATTTTTCCAGAGCGCTTCGGACGGTTGTGAGGCAGGTCATCGCCAAACATATTCGAGCCGAGGAGGAATTAAATCCGAAAAGCTCATCCGGTCTGGTCAATGATATCGACCGGTTTCAGATCGCCTGCCGGGAGTTGATTCTCAACGGAATCAGCAAGGCCAAGCAGGCCTCGGAAGTTCAAATCGATTACCTGGTTCAGATCAGCGTCCTCAAGCTCCTGATTGCCGAAGTGAATTCCCGGTATTTGAAAACGGTCGATTTTTTTAAAAGCCGAATCCGGGGATGCGAAGTGACCAGCCATCATCGGGAGGCCGCCATTCTTCAGAAGCAGATGTCCGTCTTGGTGCAATATAAAGGAAACATCATCTCTGCCGTAGGCAAGGAATTGCTTCAGTATTTCATGCAGGTTCAGATGGAAAATCTCGATGAAATGCGGCGGTTCACTTTTGGGAAAACCACCATCATTTCGGATGAGATGTTCAACAATCCGATGTTGTTTATGGAAAAACCGTCGGACGACTATTTCACACTCAAAGAATATGAGATCCTTTTGGGCCATCGAATGGAAGATCCGGAGCGCTATGATGCGGTCCTGTCGCTCATCAAAAACTTTTTTCATGAGGTTCGGAGATCTGATCTCGGCTCCTTCACGCCTGAACGGCTGCCCATTCCCGATTTTCAGGAAAACCTGGATGAATGGCTGAAAGTGAACGCCAACATTGATCCTCTCTTCAACTGCTTTCAGACCACCCAACAATACCGTCGGCAAAAGAAAGAGGGCGGCGGAAAAGAAGCGCTTCGGAAACTGAAGGCAACAAAGAAGGCGCAGCGGCTGCGGCTCAGACTCATCTATCAGCTATTTATGAAAGCCGGTATTTTGGAAAAAATCATCGCAGCCTATGAAATGCAGCCGGTATATCTCGATTATTGCCCGCCCCTGGTCCCTCATTTTATTTCTCAATATCTCGTTTCCAATCAGGGAAAGAAAAACCTGGTCGCACGGGTGAAGCAGTTGAGGAAGTTTTATGGAGAATCCTTGTCCATCATCCCCTTGCGGGAAATTCGAAAAAAGATCCGCAAACTCGGCCGGCGAAAGGCAGAGGGATATCTCATTCGGTTCTTAAAGGATTTTTTGCGGTATCATCGCGACCTTCACTATCTGGATTTGATCACCGGGGCGATGGAAAGAGTGAATCTCTTGACCGAAAAGAGGGCGATTGAGCTCTCCCGAACCAACACTACCCTCTACGAATTCCTGCTTCCCCATGAACAGTATTCGGAGGGGAGCGCAATTACCGGGCATGTGATTCTAAAGGCCGATGTACGAGGGTCCACCGATATCACCCATCAGATGATGCGAAAGCGGCAAAACCCTGCCACCCATTTCAGCCTCAATTTTTTCGACCCTATTACTGAGATTCTCGGAGACTACGGGGCTGAAAAGGTGTTTGTGGAAGGAGACGCCCTGATCCTTTCCATTTTCGAGTATGAAAATATACCCGAGGGCGGCTATGCCGTGTCCCGGGCCTGCGGTCTTGCCTTGAGAATCCTGTCCATCGTGAAGCGATACAACGAAAAAAATACAATCAAGGGCCTTCCCTCCATCGAGCTTGGTATCGGAATTTGTTACAAAAAGGGGCAGCCGGCGTTTTTATTCGATGAAAACAAACGGATCATGATTTCTTCGGCCATCAATATCGCGGATCGTCTCGCTGGATGTTCCCGCACTTTGCGGCTGTGCATGGTTGATCAGCGGAAAATGTTTAATCTCTATCTCTTTCAGACCATCTCGAATGAAGACATAAATGCTACCAGCGACGATCTCTATCTGCGGTACAATGTCAACGGGATTCAACTGAACAGCTCGGGATTCGAAAAATTGAGAAAGGAAAATGTTTTAAAAAAGGTCTACCTCCACCTTGAGGGGAACAAAGAGAAGAAAGAAAAATTTTACACCTGCATTTTTCCCCTGGTGAACGGGAATTATGATCGTCTGGTGATCCGGCAGGGGGGAATTCCGAAGGTTGATTTTCAGTCATTGAAAGTGATTTCTCATACCGGCAATAAATATTATGAGGTATGTACGAATCGGCGAATTAATGACTACATTAGAAAAAGTTTCCAGGATAGCATGGGCGGATCATCGCCTGTTTCGCCGACGGGCGATGTGGCAAATAAGAGGTAGATCGTGATGAGTACGGAACAAAAAAGGAACGGTTATCGCATCGGTGTCATATCGGATACCCACGGGTTGTTGCGTTCGGGGGTGACGGAGGCGTTTCAAGGGGTGGATCTCATCCTCCATGCCGGCGATATTGATCAGCCGCGGGTTTTGAAAGCGCTGAAGGAGATCGCCCCGGTTAAGGCGGTATGCGGCAATATGGATCGGGGGGAATGGACTGCTCCGCTGCCGGTGACCGATGTGGTGGAAATCGGGGACACAACGGTATACATGATTCACAACATCCACGAAATGGATCTGGACCCCTCGAGTGCGGGATTTCAAGTGGTCATTTTCGGACATTCTCATCAGCCGAAGATCGAGAAAACAAAAGGGGTACTATTCCTGAACCCCGGTAGTGCCGGCCCCCGCCGATTCAATTATCCGATCACGGCCGCCGTTCTGGAGATCGGAAATTCATCCCTTGAGGAAAAGGTGAGTCCGAGAATTATCGAATTTCCACCATAAGGAGTTTATTACAAAATGAACAATCACATGCGGTCACCGGCCGAAACCATGCCGGGTCAGGCGGTGGATGACGGAAAACGGCTCTATGACATTCTGCAGATGGGGAGTGAGCCGGAAACTATTCGCAGGGAAGCTGTCGAATTCCTTACCCGGTCCACGCCTGATATGCACATGGAGCGGGTCGATGAGGCATTTCAAACCACCCTGGATCTTTACTCCGGGGAATACCCGGGGTACCGGGCCTGCAATACCGGATATCATGATCTTCGGCACATCACAGAGACTTTTTTGGCCATGGCGCGGTTGCTTCACGGCGCTTTGCTCGAAGGGAAAATCGTCGACAGAGCATATGGCTCTGTATCGCTGATGGCTTCCCTGTTTCATGATGCCGGGTATATTCAACACCAACAGGACACCAAGGGGACCGGTGCAAAATACACCGACACCCATGTGGGCCGAAGCGCTGATTTTTTTGCATCTTACGGCGGACAGATCGGAATGTCCGAAGCGGATATCGATGCGGCATGTCTGATGATCCGGTGTACCGATCTGGGAGAAGATATTTCCGCCATTGAATTTCCTGCTTCGGATGTTCGCTTCCTCGGGGAAATGTTGAATGTGGCTGATTTATGGGCACAGATGGCGGACCGGGTATATCTGGAAAAGCTTTTCTGTCTGTTTTTGGAATTTGATGAAGGAAAATCCGGTTTTTATCAAAGCCAGGCGGATCTGCTTCGAAAGACTATCGGGTTTTATCATCTCATCAGTGAAAGGTTCAAAAATGCCTTTGAGCAGGCGGATGTACTCATGATCCGCCATTTTGAAGCTCGCTGGCAGATTCCTGAAAATCTCTATCGTGTGGCCATTCAAAAGCATAAAGACTACCTGACGGAGATCGTCACTTTGCCCGAGGGCGACCTTTTTCGAAAACTGAAGCGAAACAGGGCGGTTGGGGAGGCCCTGAATTGTTAAAAATTAGCCCTTGATTTTTTCGATTCCGAGTTTATAATCTATCCTTTTTGCCTCGTTAAAGAAGGAGAAAGGGGGGTATGATGAGGCTCACCGAATCAGACATCGCGGCCTGTTTGGATCTTCCCGTCAGTACCATTAATCGCTGGATCCGGCAGGGGAGAATTCCAGTTCAGAAAAAAGGTGAGGCCTATCTCTTCGAGCCCAGAGTGCTCGAACGTTGGGCCGGCACCCATGGGATCCAGTTACGGCTTTCCGATGCTGCACCCAGGGAGAGCAGGTCGAAGGCGCCGGCTCCTTGCGATTTTTCTCGAGAAACCCTTTGCGACGCGATGCACCAGGGGGGCGTTATTTATGATCCGGCCGGAGAAGACTCCGAATCTTTGCTTGAGGATGTCGTGGCAGGGATCGCCGGTTTTCCGGAGGATCTGAAGCCCAATCTCCTGGAGCGGCTGATTCAGCGGGAACGCCTCTCTTCGACCGGCATCGGTAAAGGGGTGGCCATACCCCACCCCCGTAATCCTGCCATGGAAGCGCTGGATCGTGCTCTAATTACGACCTGCTTTCTGAAGCATCCCATAGATTTCAATTCTATAGACGGGCAGCCCGTCT
>CAZNLT010000011.1:0-53212 GCA_964573705.1 uncultured Desulfobacterales bacterium | reverse complement strand
AATTCTATATATTTGAAATTATTAGATCCAACCGAATTTTGTGCACATAGGTTTTTTCCATTTTTTGAAAATTAAAAATTTAAAAACAAGTTGGTGCATTTTATGCGATTTAATGTCAAAGTAAAAATCGGAAATTAGATCCATAACCACAAAACACCGGACCCTGATTTGATGATGCCCCAGAATGGAAACACCCAACCAAAGTATATACAAATTTATCATTGGTTTCAGGAACAGCTTAAGGATGGAAGTTTTCGTATAGGTGATCAAATCCCGACGGAAACGGCTTTGGCCCGGCAGTTTGGTGTCACCCGCATGACCGTACGTAAAGCCCTCAATCGTCTGGTGGTGGAGGGAATTATCACCCGCACCCGGGGCAAGGGATCATTTGTTGCCGCTGAAAACCATAAAAATTTTATTTTCAGCCTGAACACCATCAGCGGGTTTTTCAGTGATATCCGCAGCAGCGGCAGCCAACCGACCTTCAAAGTAAATAAGGTGGAAACCATGCGGGCGGATGCCAAAATCGCTGGGCCGCTGCAACTGTCCGGTGATCTGAGGGTTATCTATATTCTGCGGACATTTTACGCAGATGATGAACCGGCCTTGATCCAGGGAACTTATCTGCCCTACGAACCTTTCAAGAGCGTGCTCGACATGGATCTGAGCAAGGGCATGTACCCGATTTACAGAGAAACATTTAAACTGCGCCTGCACCATGCAAACCAGACTTTCACTGCCGTCCTTTCCAACAAGCTTGAAACAGAGATATTTGGGTTTGATTCACCCCAGCCATGTATTTTCCTGGAATGGGTCCTGTATGATGATATCAACCGCCCCATTGAAGTCTGCTACTGCACCTATCGCAGCGACAGGTACAAGTTTAACGTGGTTTCCAGTTTACCGGTTCAGCTCGCCAGGTCTCCGTAAGCGGAAAAAACCTCGTATCAGATTTCAGGACTCGGCGGGAATCAACAGAGCGCCAGTGATGCGGAAAGTTCGGACATCCCCGGACACGCCGCCTGTTCAAACGGACCCCCCATCGGGTATCATCTCCAGCAGTCCGCGAGTTCGGGGCGGTCGGACAGATAGCAGGGCCGGCGGCAGGAAATGAGTTTACAAAAAGAGAGAATTTTTGATTAAAAGCGCCACAGCCGTGATCGGCGCCGGCCGGATGGGGTCGGTCATCGCCAGACAGCTTCCCCCGAGCACCAGAAAGATCATTATCGATACCGAGCTGGAAAAAGCCCGTGGATTGGCGGATGCAGTGGGCGGAATCGGTTCGGATACCCTGAAAATCGCCGCCGAAGCCGACCTGGTCGCCCACATCAACCGGATCGCATCCACCGAGGGCATTCGTGCGGCGGTGCGGGTGCGGCATCAATTGTCCGAATACAAGATTCCTGACGAATGGATCGATGTGGCCTCTCGAACCGTCTGCGCGGGCATTCTGAAGGCTTTTGTTGAGGATGATTTGGGGGATTTCGCCAGAGAATTGGTCAAGGAGATGCAAAAAAGGACGGTTAGCGAACGCTGCTGAAATTTGGTTATGGCTCATTTTGTGAGAAGGCAGACAGCAAGGCATCTTCGATCGTAGAGGGCAGTTCAACCAAGTGGAAGCGATCCGCTTGGAATGCGTAATCTTCACCGCTTTCATCGATCACTCGGATATACCCGTGGGCTTTTGCCGTTGAATCCGGAACAATTCGATACAACTTTCCCGTTTCAAGGGAAGCTTTGTAACCTTCATTTTCAAGGCAAAGTGCAAATTTCATAATGACCTCATTTACCCTCTATTCTACCCCGCCCGAGTCCCATCCGGCACCGGATGCTCCGGCACCGCCAATACCGGCGTAATCTTATCGGCATACCCGATGTCAAAGAGCATGCCCTCGGAGATCTCACCCATCATTTTGCGCGGTTCCACATTGACCACGAAGAGCGCCTGTTTGCCTTCGATTTCACGGGGATCTTCCCGCTCCTGCTTGATGGCGGCCAGAATTTTTCGGGTGTGATCACCGAAATAAACAATCAGCCGAACCAAATGATCCGCATCGGAAATGTCCTCGACGCATTGGATGGTGCCGACGCGGATGTCGATTCGGTCCAGTTCGTCATAGGTAATCAGCGGTTTCATCGTTTCGGTGGATGTCGCTTTCATGGGTTTTCCTCTCTTCAGCTTTCTTCAATGGTGAAGGTAGTGTTCGTGTAATCAATTCAACCCTTGCGAAACATGAATTCGAATGGTTGCCACTCCGTTTTCCTCATGATACACGAACCCGTACGCACGCCCAACATAAATTCCGAACCAGCCAACTGAAATGGAGATCACCCATGCCCCTGACCTTTGACATGCCCATGCCGGAACTGGAACTCTACCAGGGAACCAATCCCCGTCCGGACGACTTCGATGCCTTCTGGGACCGCGGGCTGGAAGAGATGCAGGGAACAGATCCCCGGATCGAATGGGTACCGGCTGAATTCCAAACCACATTCGCCCGGTGCGAGCACCTCTACTTCACCGGAGTCGGCGGCGCTCGGATTCATGCCCAGCTCATTATTCCCAAAAACCAAAACCGGCCGCATCCCGCCGCTCTCATGTTTCACGGCTACGGCACCCATTCCGGTGACTGGGTGGACAAGCTCGCTTATGCGGCCGAAGGATTCGTCGTAGCGGCCATGGACTGCCGCGGACAGGGCGGACGGTCGGAGGACACCGGCGGGGTGACGGGCACCACATACATGGGCCATATCGTTCGGGGCCTGGCGGATAATCCGGAGCAGTTGCTGTTTCGCCGTATCTTTCTGGACACCGCCCAGCTGGCCGGAATTGTCATGAACATGGACGAGGTGGATGAAAATCAGGTGGTCGCCACCGGACGCAGCCAAGGTGGCGGGCTCACCCTGGCCTGCGCGGCCCTGGAGCCCCGCATCAAAAAAGCGGCCCCGGTGTATCCTTTTCTATGTGATTACAAACGGGTCTGGGATCTGGATCTCGACCAACAGGCATACCAGGAACTTCGGGACTTCTTTCGAAACCGTGATCCCCTTCATGAACAGGAAGCGGACATTTTTACCCGACTGGGGTACATCGACGCACAGCATCTGTGCCCGAGAATCCGCGCAGAGGTTTTCATGGGAATCGGCCTCATGGATGAGATCTGTCCGCCGTCCACGCAGTTTGCCGCCTACAATAAAATCCGGTCTCCAAAATCGCTGGCGCTCTATCCCGACTTCGCCCATGAGGATCTGCCGGGGCATCCGGACAAGATCTTTACCTTTTTGACGGCTTAAAACCGCCCCTCCCGATGACCGAGAACAAGCCTTCGAAATTGCCGCTTCCATCGAAGTATTTCGGTATTTTTCTTGACACGGAACTTTCGAAGGGTTACTGTACCTTCAGTATTTATCGAAGTATCTGGAAAAAAACGACAGCGCTCATCGTCAGCTCCGGAATGGTTCCGGGGCTTTTTTTATGGGCGCAAGAAAGAAGGTTTAATGAATTTCGATCTATTCAAGTTACATCCCCATGTGGCGGCCGGCGTCGCCAGGGCGGGTTTTTCAACCCCGACCCCGATTCAGAACCAGGCGATACCGCTGGTGATGGAGGGCAAAGACGTCATGGGCCTGGCCCAGACCGGCACCGGCAAAACCGCCGCCTTCGCCCTGCCCCTCCTGCATCGCCTGATGGACGGCAAAAGAGGACATACCCGCGCCCTGATTCTCGCCCCGACCCGTGAGCTTGCCGAACAGATTCGACGGGATATCGATACCCTCGGCTCCAAAACCCAGCTGCGGAGTCTTTCCGTATACGGCGGGGTCGGCATCAACCCCCAAAAGCAGCAGCTGAGAAGAGGAGTTGAAATCGTGGTCGCCTGCCCGGGCCGGCTTCTGGACCACATCGGCCAGGGGACGGTGGACCTGTCCCGGGTGGAAACCCTGATCCTGGATGAAGCCGACCAGATGTTCGACATGGGCTTTTTACCCGATATCCGGCGGATCCTGAAAAAACTCCCGGCCAATCGACAGAACCTGCTGTTTTCGGCCACCATGCCGCCGGAAATCCGACGGCTGGCCAATGAAATGCTGCGAAACCCGGCCACCGTTCAGGCGGGGAACGTAGCCCCGGCCGAAACCGTCCGGCACGGCCTCTATCCGGTGGAGCAGCACCTTAAAACCCCGCTTCTGCTGGAACTGCTGAAAAATACCGATACGAGTTCAGTACTGGTATTCACCCGAACCAAGCACAGAGCCAAGCGCCTGGGCGAACAACTCTCGCGGGCGGGATACCGTTCCACATCGCTTCAGGGAAACCTTTCCCAGAATCGCCGGCAGGCGGCCCTGGACGGGTTCCGCAGCGGCGCCTTCCAGATTCTGGTGGCCACCGATATCGCCGCCCGCGGCATCGATGTCTCCCGCGTGTCCCACGTCATCAACTACGACGTGCCATCCACGCCGGAGGCCTACATTCACCGGATCGGCCGCACCGGCCGGGCCACCCGGAACGGCGACGCCTTCACCCTGGTGACTCAGGAAGATACCGGTATGGTCCGGGCCATCGACCGGATTCTCGGCGAAAAAACCGAGCGCCGCACCCTGCCCGGTTTCGATTACACGGTCTCTCCGCACAGCAACGGCGACCCCTCGGGACGCAATCCCCGACCCAAAACCGCCAACAAAAAACCGGCCGGACCCCAACGGACGGGAAACGCCTCCAATCGGTCCGGTGCGTCTGGTCCGAAAAAACCGACATCGGCCGGCACACCCAACCGCCGACAACCCAAATCCCGTCAACCAGAACCGGCACGAGCCGCATCCGGTTCTCGACCGAGCGCCCGCCGGCCTCACCGGACAAACTAAGAAAAATCACTGCGGATATTCCCGGCGCGGTCAACCTGGAATTCCATCCCGGCGACAAGCTGGAATTCTCACGCGAAAAACGTGATCGCCTGAAGAAACTGATCGGGCCGAACAAGAACCGGCCCGTGATCTTTTATTTTCCGCATGCGGTTCAGGCATGGAAATACCATCCGCTGTGCATGAATAAGGGTTCCCGTCAAATACCGACGGAACGCCGATCGGTTCCGCTCAGCTCACCTCCCAATTTCCCGCCTCCTCTGTCATCACCCGTTCCAGTATCGCCCGGCGGGTTTCTCTGAGTTCTTCCTCAAGCACCTGTTTTGCACCCACTCGATCCTGCCTTGAAAGTCGCTCGATCAACTTGCCGTGAATGTCGGGCAGCTCCTTTCCTGCATGTCGGATGACCATAAACCTGGCCAGACGTTCGTGCAGTCGGCGCAGCGTATCGGCAAGTTCCTGGTTGCCGGAGGCCTGGGCGAGGAGGCAGTGAAATCGTCGGTTTTCGTCGGTATAGCGGGTGTAGGAGGCATCATCGTCGCCGGTGTAGCCGGAATGGACCGCTTGGAGTGCTACGATCTGTTCCGGATCAATGCGCCGTGCGGCGCGCTCCACCGCCGCCAGTTCCAGTATTTCCCGCATGTCCAGCAGATCCCGCAGTTCTTTCAAAGTAATGCGGGTGACGAAATATCCGGAGCGAGGTCTGATGGAAACCAACCCTTCCTGGCCGAGCATCTGAAGCGCATCCCGTACGGGTGTAATGCTGATGCCGTATCGGCTCGCCAGTTCATGAACGGCGAGGCGAGCCCCCGGTCGCAGGCGACCGTTGATGATATCACTCCGGATATCTTTATAAATCTTTTCCTTACTGGTTTCCGTGGAGACTTCTTGTGCCATCAAACGCCGCTTATTCCGCATCGACTATGGATAGGGTATCGATCTTTACGGGTTTTTACTCCAAAGGCCGAAAGAATTCTAAGTTGAATAATATCAAATTTCTTCTTTAAATACAATCCAATTGACATTTTATGATGAACAAACTACAGGCAAGTATATTAGATTTCTGAATTGATATATCAGACAACCAGGGAGGAAAACCGATGATACCGACCCAAGTCATGAACATGGCCAATGCCCATTATGCCCGAATGGGTGAGGGAGAATGTGAACGCATCCATATGGCCACATTGGAAATCCTGGAGCGGACCGGGGTGGATGTTCATGATGAACAGGCCCGGGAAATTCTGGCCGGCGGCGGTGCCAAAATCGAGGGCTTTCGGGTTCGGATTCCGGAATTCATGGTGACCCGGGCCCTGTCCCACGCCCCCAAACGGATGATGCTCTATAACCGGAAAGGACAACCCGCCATTCGGGCCTGGGGATACAACACCTATTACGGCGGGGGATCGGACTGCCTCAATGTGCTGGACCACCGTACCGGGAAACGGCGGCGACCTACCCTGAAAGATGTGATCGAAGCTGCCACACTAATGGACTTTCTTCCCGAAATCGATTTCGTGATGTCCCTGTTTCTGCCGGAAGATGTGGATCAGAGGATCTACGACCGGCACCAGATGGCGGCGATGCTGGAGCACACCGCCAAGCCGATCGTCTTCGTCTCTCCGGATTTCGAGGGGTGCCGGGCCGCAGTGGAGATGTGCGAGGCGGTAGCCGGGGGACCGGACGCGTTTCAGAAAAACCCCTTCGCCACCTGCTACATCAATGTCACCTCGGGTTTGATCGCCAACGAAGAGGCCCTTCAGAAATGTATCTACCTGGCTGAAAAAGGGTTGCCGCTTCTCTGGATTCCCCTCAACGCAGGCGGAGTCAACTCACCGGTGACCACCGCCGGATGCATGGCATCCATGAACGCCGGAATCCTCCTGGGGGTGGTCCTCGCCCAACTGGTCAGACCCGGCACTCCGGTCGGTGTGCCGGGCTGGAACGGCGGCCCTTACAATCTCAAGACCATGGTCGGCAACTATGTGCTGGCGGACGAACAGGGCGTACCCACCACCATGGGCCGCTATTACGATCTGCCGGTCTTCGGCCTGGGCGGTTCCACCGATGCCAAGATTCTCGACCAGCAATCAGGGTTCGAGGTCACCCTCAGCCTCATGACCGCCCTTTTCCACGGGGCCAATATCGTCCACGATGTGGGATTCATGGATTCGGGTCTTCAGGGATCGCTTCAGCTCATCGTCATCGCCAACGAAATCATCGGCTTTCTGCGGGCCGCCACCCGCGGGGTTCCCGTCAATGAGGAAACCCTGGCCCTGGATGTCATCGACGAACTCGGCCCCACCGGCAGCTACCTTCAGCATCCCCACACCCTGAGGCATTACAAAGAGCCTTTTTATTCGGATCTGATGGACAAGGGCCCCTATGCCCAGTGGGAACGGAAAGGAAAGCTGTCTCTGGAAGCCCGGGCCGCTCAAACGGTGGACAAGATTCTCGATACCCGCCATCCCAAAAGCTTACCGGAAAACACCCGCCGAAATATTCATGACATTCTCCACCGGGAACAAGAATGGATCGACAGCCGGCGGTAGCACCGACACAGAGGAATCAGACACCATGAAAGACGACAAACATTTTTTTATCAGAGATCCCTGGGTATACGACCCGAACCTCCCCAAGCCAATCCGGCCGGACGCAGACCTCGGGTTCAACACCCGGGCCCTCCATGCCGGGTTTCATCCCCTGAAAAACCAGCAGGATTTTCGCTCCTTCGTGCCGCCCATTGTGCAGTCGGTCACCTATCCCTACCAAACCTTTGAGGAGATCCCCTGCCCGGTTTACGGCCGCACCCGGACCCCCACCAACACCGTCCTGGAAAACCGCCTCGCATCCCTGGAAGGCGGCGAAGCCTGCCTCACCGCCGCTTCGGGCTCCCAGGCACTGTTCAACCTGATCTTCACCCTGGCCCGGCCCGGGGACAACGTGGTCACCTCCCTCAATATATTCGGGGAAGGATATAAGCAGGCGGCCACAATTTTCCCGGAACGGTGCCATGTGGAGTTCCGTTTCGTGGACCACCCGGCCGATCCGGTCTCCTGGGACGCCCAAATCGACGCCAAAACCAAACTGGTTTGGGTGGAAACCCCCAGCAATCCCTGCCTTTTCGTCACCGACATCGCCGCGGTCGCCGAAGTCGCCCATGCCAAAAAGGCGCCCCTGATGGTGGATAACACCGCCGCAACCGCGGCCCTGCAACGCCCGATGGAACTGGGGGCGGACATCGTACTCCTTTCCATTTCCAAATTCCTCTCGGGGAGCGCGACCCTACTGGGCGGGGCTTTGGTCGGGCCGGAGTATCTGATGGAAGACATTCGGTGGAACACCACCGAATTCATCGGCGCGATCATGCAGCCCCAGGACGCCTGGCTCACCCTCCAGTACCTGGAAACCCTGCCGCTGCGAATGGAGCGGCACAGCGCCAACGCCCAAGCGGTGGCCGAATTCCTGGACCGGCATCCCGGTGTCATTCGGGTCAACTATCCGGGACTTCCGGATCACCCCCAACACGACCTGGCCTGCCGTCAAATGAAATCCCACGGCGGGCTGATGTCTTTTGTCGTGAAAAACGGCGTCCAAGGCGCAGCTGCGGTGATGAACCGCTTTGAGCTCATCGTTCATGCGGTAACCTTCGGAACCAGCCGGACCATTTGCATGCACCCGCCCACCATCACCCATGAGCACATGACACCGTCGGAACGGGCCGCGGTCGGCATCGACGACGGGCTCATCCGCATGTCGGTGGGCCTGGAGGATCCGAAGGACATCATTGCCGATCTGGCACAGGCCCTGGACCGGTTATAGTCCAAACAAAGAGGGATTGTCGCTCCCGTTCCACCCGATTACCCGACATGAGCCGCCGGACCTGGCCGATGATCTCATCGCATATCACCAGGAAGGCATAGCAATAGGTGAGACCCAGTTCGAGACAACCCAAAAAGACTTGTTTTCGAAACAGTGAATTCGTTATTATTGTCCAGAAAATGATTATTGATTCACCGGCCTGCACCGTTTCCAGATACGCGGCGCGACCGCCACCAATTATTTTGCTTCAATCAACATGTATCAAAGGGAAGAATGAGGACAGGGAATCTTATAGTTTCAACGGCTATTGTTTTGATGCTCTCTATAAATGCATTCGGCGCGACCTTCCATGTCCCCACCGAATATGAAACAATTCAGGCTGCTCATCACATGATTTCGGCTAACCCCCTGTGGGACTTGCGCCCAACCGTTCCAGGGATTTTTGTAATCCCCGTTGGAGAATCTCCTCGATTCGCCGATCGATCTCCTCGGCCAGCGGTTCATGGCGGTGCGTCTCCAGGATTCGGGCGATCTTTTCCCGGGCCCGTTCGCCCATGCTCGTGCCGCCGTCCGTTTTCCAGGCGGAATAAGACCGCCGGTCGGTGAGCCCCGGCCACCAGTTCTCCCGAAAATGGTTGAGGGTGTGTTTGTGTCCGAGAAATCCGCCGCCGGGCCCCACCTGCTTGATCGCCTCCACCGCCAGATGCTCCCGGTCCACCCGAATACCCGACATGAGCCGTCGGACCTGACCGATGATCTCGTCGCACATCACCAGAAAGGCATAGGAATAGGTGAGACCGAATTCGAGATAGCCCACATCATGGACCAGATTCGTTCCGGCCCAGGCCGACATCAGAAAATATTGGGCCGCCTCGTTGACCGCCTGTTCGTCGGCCAGTTTGGAGGCGCTGCACCCGGAAAAACCCCAGGTGGGAAGCCGGTAATAGGCGCGCCCCATCTGGCATAGACCGGCCTGGGAGATCATGGCCTCGGGCGCCGCATAGGTGGGCTGCACGCTGCGCATATCGATGGGAGACATGCCGCCACCGAAAATAAATGGGGCGCCCGGCCGTTTCAGCTGATGAATCACCAGCCCGGAGAGAATCTCGGCATTGGCCAGCACAATGGCCCCGGCCGGGGTCACCGGACCGGTCGCCCCGGCCATGATGCCCGGGGAATAGATCAGCGGGAGCCGATTCTCGGCCATGAACAGCACATTTTCAAGCGCCTCGAACGAATGGACCAGAGGCGAGGTGGGGTCCGCCAGCAGTGCGAAAATCGGCTTGCGGGACAATTCTTTGCGGCTGCCGATAACCGCCGACGCCATATCCAGAATATCGGTCAGCACCGACGGAGTGGCTCCCGTGATCACCTGGGGCTTCACCGAATGGCGAAGCATCGCCGCAAATTTCCGCTGAGGGCGGATATCGGTGGCCAGGTCCGCCCCCAACCCCATGGACATGGTGAAGTCGATATTGGGAAGGGCATCCACCAGCCGCACCGCATCCTCGATGTCCCGGTACAGAAAATCCCGACGCTCACCGGTGACCGTGTCCAGCAGGTGCTGGCAATCAGACCCGGTGCCGAAATAGACATTCCGGCCCTCCAGAAAGAGGGCGGGTTCTCCCCGGCGGTTGTGCAGGGTGACCCGGGACGGGGCACCCCGAACGGCCCACTCCACCAGAGATGAAGGAATGGATACCCGGTTCGGACCGATCATCGATGCTCCGGCCTCTTCCAGCGAAGCCAGAGCCGCCTCATGATGAACCACCGTGCCGGTCTCTTCAAGCACCTCCAGGGCCGCGGAATGAATGTCGAGCATTTCATCCTCGGTCAGATACGCCAGAGGGCCGGCCTGAAACCGTTTGCTGTCGGGGTCCCTCGAGGTCATTGGTTCCGCCCCATCCGAATTCGAACCTTTTCCGCCGCTCGTTTCATTGCTCCACCTCTGAAGCAGCCGATTCTCCCGGCCTCTTTTCAATCGCAACCATTTCAATCGCCTCTTCGGGGCATCCGGTGGCGCACAAGCCGCAACCCCGGCAGTGATCCGTATCCAATTCCACCTGCGGTTTCCTGGAGCTCCCCTTCCCCGGCCCGGGACGGACCACTTGAAATGCTTTGAAAGGGCACCGTTTAAAACACCGCCCGCATCCGGTGCATACTTCCGTCAGATGCCGGGCCACATACCGGCTCAGGGGAAAATAACCGGCGGCGTCCAGCCGGTCGGCCAAAAGGTGAGGATAACAGCAGTCGGCACAGCAGTTGCAAAGGGCGCCGGTAATGTTTCCTTCCGCATCGAGGCCGGTTTCCCCGCTCTGCATCAGCCCCTTCCGGTTGGCCTCTCGAATGATCTCCTTGGCCCGCTCGGCGGAAATTTCCCACCCGATTCCCCGGTCATTGGAAAACCGCAGACAGGTCACCGCAGGCTTCTCGCATTTTCCCATCATGGCCCGGCAGTTGCACGGCCACAGATAGATATGCGGTACCCGGTCCATCAGATCCAGGGCCTCCTCCAGCAGGAGATACCGGGGCCAGATCCGTTCCGGTCGAATCGGTTCGCCGGCCTGAAGCGCTCGAATTTCCTCCCGATGGGAGGCTTCATAGTGGTCCAACTCCCACGCATTCAGGCTCGCCCGCAGATTGGCGGGGATATCCTTCCACCCTTCCAACAGGGCCCAGACTTCCAATCGGGCATGAAAATCGGCGGCTTCATACCGGCCGTTCGGGAGCCGGTTCAGAACTCCCCGGCGAACCGCGCGGTCCAAAAAGGCCGGGAGTTCCAAGCCCGCTGTACGCCCCGCCAACCGCTTCCTGAGGGTGTCCGGGTCCAGAGGCCCCTCCGCAAGCAGAAGCACCAGATCGATTTCAGACGGTTCGAAAAACCGGTCGATCCACTCATTCAGGAATTCGGGCGCCCCGAACACTCGGCAGAATTTTTGAAAATCGTATGCCGTCACGCTTATCACCCAAAAAGGCGCACCGAGGTGCGCCCGAGAGTAAGTACCTCATCAATTATTTCATAACATCCGTAGGGGCAGGCCCCCGTGCCTGCCCCTAGCCGGGGCAACCACAGGGGGATTGCCCCTACAAAATCAGGTGCAGAAAAATCTGCACAGGTACTTATCAATTCAGGCCCGCATGTCGCCATCCGGGCATTCTTTTAATGGACCGGGTCAGGAACTCACCCACACATCCCCGAACGTCAGATAAAGACTCGGATGGGGTTCGATGTTCCGGACCCGTTTTCGGCTCATGTTCCAGACATTGATCCAGAAGGCATTGCCGATGGAGCCTCGGTCTTGCTGAATCTCCTCCAGTTTGCAGAAGATCTCGCGCCGTTTTTCCAGGTCGATGGCGCCGTTGGCCTCGGTGAGGAGCTTGGAGAATTCTTCATCCACCCACCGGGTTTCATTCCAGGGGACCGGCTCGCCTTCTTCATTCCCCACATAGGCCAGATTGAGGACCATGGTGCCGATGGGCCGGTGGGCCCAGGTGGTAATGCCCAGATCCACCTCAGTCCATTTTTCCCAGTACTGGCTGTTGGGCATGGTTTGAATATTGATTCGAAAGCCGGCCGGGGCCGCATCCTCCTTGAGAATTTCGGCGTAGCGGACGATCTCATTCCAGCCGCTGCCCACCGCCAGATTGACGTCAACGCCGTCGGCATAACCGGCCTCTTTCAACAGCGCCTTGGCCTTCTCCGGATTATACTCCGGGATCGGCTTGGGGCAATACTCGGGATGTTTGGGGCTGACATGAAAATCCTGCCCCTGAATCCCCTGTCCGAAATAGGCCAGCGCCAGTATCTTTTCCCGGTGCTGGCAGAGCTTCAAGGCTTTCCGCACCCGGTTGTCGCTCCAGGGTTTCAAATCGGCCCGCATCCGCAGCACACGGGTCTGGTTGGTGGTGATGGGCTTGACATCGACCCGATCGTCATCCTTGAGGGCCTGGTAGGCTTCGGTGCCGCCGATGTCGGAAAAATCGATTATATCGATATCTCCGGCCTGAAGCGCCGAAATCTGGGGCGGCATTTCGGTGCCCATATCGATGTATTCCACCGTATCCAGATACGGCAGGGCTTTTCCGTCGCCCCCCTGCTTCCAATAGCCTTCCCGGCGCTTGACCACGCAACGCTCCCCTTCCCGGTAGGTTTCGAGAACGAAGGGTCCGGTGCCGTGGGGCCGTTTGATAAAATCGCCTTCAAAGGTCCGGCTGTTCAGGATCATGGCCGGATAATGGAACAGATGTTCCGGAACCGCAATCTCGGATTTCTTCAGGTGAAGTTTGACCTGGGTGTCGGATACCTTTTCGATGCCGGTGGCATCCAGATAGGTGCCGATCATCCCGAGCATGGAAGAGCCCACATCCTTATCCAGCCACTGGTTGAAGGTAAAGATCACGTCGTCTGCGTTGAAGACGTCGCCGTTGTTGAATTGGATCCCCTTGCGCAGATAGAGGTCCCAGGTCTTGAGATCGTCACTGGCCTCCCATTTTTCCAGCAGGTAGGGATGGGTGATGTTTTCGGCATCGGTGAAGGTGAGGTATTCCGCCACCTGGCGCAGCTGATTGGTGGGGGTAATCCAGGAGAACTGGGCCGGATGGGTCACCTTGTGGACCGGTCCGGACACCCGGATCTTGCCGCCGCGTTGGATCGTCTGACCGAACGCCCGGACCGGCCAGGCCAGCCCGCCCAACTGGCTTGCCGCCACTGTGGACATGCCGAGCAGGGCCGAAAACCGCAGAAAATCCCGCCGGCTGATTTTGCCCTTGTCCAGATCCCTCTTCAACTGAAATACGCCCGGATGAATCCGTCTTTTCTCGTCCATCATTCCTCCTCCTGTCTTCTGTTTCCCGGGGTTGCAAAAAAAAAGCCCCTAAATCGAAATTTAGAGGCAACACCGAACAGACGTGAACCACCCTCGTTCGCCGAAAGGACGATCGTCCTCATTCCCAAGACGCAGAACGCATACGAGCACCGAGTTCTTGATGACAACTCTCCCGTAAATTCAGCCGATCATCGGCCGGTGATTGGGCGGTTCTATTGAATTGCGAATAATAACATATGCATATTAGCGGGATATGGATGGAATTGTCAAGCTCCTTCCCGGTTTTTAAAAAACGCTCGATAGACTCAGATGCCGGGGCATCGGGGAATGGCCGCGGCCAGCTTTCGCATGTGGGATTTTTCAGCCTGAGAAATAGTCAAAAAAGCCTCTTTGGCTTCGGCCTCCTCGGTTCCCTCGGCCATGGTCCGGTAAAGATCATAGGCCGAATATTCGATGTGAAGGGCCGTCTCCAATAGACTCACACAGGGTTTATCCCCCGCCTTCCGCACCCGGTCCAGCACCTCCGCGAGGCTTTCTCCGCCTTCCAGGATATCCCCCTTCAGCTCCTCGAAAAGATCTTCGAAAGAAGGCGGATCGGCTTCCGAACGCTTCCAGAACCGATAGATGGACCGGGCATGGGCGGTTTCCGCCTTGGAGAGCACCTCGATGGTATCGGCAAAGGGTTCCTCCCCAAAGGCATCCAAAAGATGCCGATAAAATCGATAGGCCCCCTTTTCCAGATCCATGGCGGTCATCAGAAGTCGGGACTGGCCGGCCGATTTGTCGAACACCTGAACCCGCGGAAAGTCGGGAAGGGTTTTTCCGTCCCAGGCCATGATCCCGCCGTGCAGGTGGTAAATCTGTTTGTCGGTCACCTCCGCTTCCCGGGCCAGATCGGCCGCCGAAAGAGAGCGGCCCCCGATGTGGCAATAAAAGACCAGGTCCCGGTCGGCGGGCAGGTCGAAGAGCTTCGATTCCAATTCCATCAACGGTAGAATCACGGCCCCGGGAATATGGCCCTCCCGGTACTCCGCAGGCTGGCGGACATCCACCAGCAGATAATCTTTTTCGGAATGATTTTCAACGTAGCGTCTCAATTCCTCGGAATCCAACGCGGCAATATCGGGCTGTTCCATATCGATTCGCACTCCTTTTCGAGGTTCATTTTTTTACAGGCTCCGAAATCGAAACCACATCGCTGTTTCATTATTTTTCCGTGACCAACTCGATCAAGGTACCCACATCGGTGGTCGGCCGGCTGCATGCGAAATCCCGGCAGACATAGGCGGTGGTTCGATTCGCTTCCTGAGTCAAGGATCGGGTGAATCCGGCGATTTCGGCCAAAGCATCTTCTGCTCCCGCCGGCTTAAACAGCACCACCTGGTGCGGTGCAAACCGTTCGTCCAGGGCCGAGGTCATCCGGCGGCTTTCTTCCGTATCGGGATCTCCCACCAGCACCACTTCCCGGGTCTGCCCCAGGGCGAAATCGAGGCCGATGAGAAACTGGGTAAAGGCCGAGGGGTGCTTGGCGACCGAACCGGAAAACCCCCGGGACAGGGCCGAGGCCCGTTCTTCCCACCGGGTATCTCCGGTAAGCCGGGAAAGCCGCAGCAGATTCAGCAGAGCCACCGAGTTGGCGGAGGGCGCCGCACCGTCATACAGCTCTTTGGGGCGGACCGGCAATTCCCGGTTGGATTCGGCGGCCAGATAAAAACCGCCGTTTTCTTGATCCCAGAAGTCGGCGACCATGCGATCCTGAAGTTTCACCGCCCGCGCCAGATGCTGGGGATCAAAGGTGGTTCGATACAGCTCGGTCAAGCCCCATATCATGAAGGCATAGTCATCGGCATGGGCGTCGATTCCGGCTTCCCCTTCCCGGTACCGATGGCGCAACCGGCCGTTTTCATCCTCCAGACGGGTTTCGATGAACCGGGCGGCCTTTTCCGCAGCCTCGGCATAGGCCGGTTTTTTCAGCACCCGGGCACCCAATGCCAGTGCGGCGATCAGAAGACCGTTCCAGTCGGTCAGGACCTTGTCGTCCTTGAGCGGATGAATCCGCTTTTCCCGATGGTTGAAAAGAAGCACGCGGGCCCTTTCCCATCGGTCGGTCAACTCCGATACCGGCAGATCGAGATCCTCGGCCCATTCCTGGAATGAACGGTTCAGATGCGGAATATTAACGCCGGTCTTCTTGCCGGTGGACTCGTCGGCGAAGTTGCCCTCGGGCGTCAGATTCAGAATGTCGGCCCAGAAAGGGCCTTCTTCCGGTCCCAGCACCGACTCGAACTCGGACCGGGTCCAGACATAAAATTTTCCTTCCTCTCCCTCGCTGTCGGCGTCTTCGGCCGCGAAAAAGCCGCCTTCCCGGGAGGTCATATCCCGCAGCACATAGGTAAAGATCTCCTCAGCGGTTTTTCCCGGCAGCGGATCACCGGTGATCTGATATGCCTCGATATATGCGGCGGCAAGCAGGGCCTGATCATACAGCATCTTTTCGAAATGCGGCAGCAGCCAGCGGGCGTCGGTGGAATACCGGTGAAAACCGAAGCCGATATGATCCCAGATTCCGCCGTGACGCATAACGGTCAGGGTATGCCGTACCATGTCCAGGGCTTTCTTATTTCCGGTGCGGTGATACTGGTGGAGCAGAAAACGAAGCCGGTGGGGCGTGGGAAATTTCGGGGCGGGGTCGAAACCGCCGTACTGGGGATCATAGCTCTGTGCGATCATTTCGTAAGCATGATCCAAAGCCGGTTCGCCGATTTCCGCGGTACCGGCATAGGCGAAGGCGCCGTTCAGGTGTCCGGATATGGATTTGGCGGAATCGAGCACCTTTTTCCGGTCTTCCTGCCAGACTTGCCGCACCTGTTTACAGATATCGATCAGACCGCCCTGGCCGAAGCGAGCCTGTTTGGGAATATAGGTGCCGGCGAAAAAGGGCTTTTTGTCCGGTGTCATAAAAATGGTCAGCGGCCAGCCGCCCCGACCGGTGAGCATCTGACAGACCGCCATGTAGACGGCATCGATGTCTGGCCGCTCCTCCCGGTCCACTTTTATGGGAATGAACGTCTCGTTGAGATAACCGGCGGCTTCTTCATCTTCAAAGGATTCCCGCTCCATGACATGGCACCAGTGACAGGTGGCATATCCGATGGAGAGAAAGACCGGCTTGTCCGCTTCAGCGGCCTTTTGAAAGGCGGCGTCGGACCACGGATACCAGTCCACCGGATTGTGGGCGTGCTGCAGCAGATAGGGGCTTTTCTCATTGATGAGGCGATTGGATTGCATCGGATGTTCCTCCTTTCCTGTAGGACCCATAGTTCAATATAGGGTCTAAAAGGAGACAACGCAACGCAACACAAAAATTCTAAGGAAAGGCGAACCCGTAGGAAGGGTCGTGAGCCGAGCGGACCTACTCGAAATTTTCCGGAATATCCTCTTTTGGGCCCCACTCCTGGGTATCGGAATGCTTTATGGTGTTCAGGAGTTCCCGGGCCTTTTGATGGCCCAATTTGGCGGCGATATGCAGGTCTTTTACAGCCTCCTTGACTCGGTCGACATGCTTGTAGGAAATGCCGCGATTGTAGTAGGCCTGCCTGGCCCGGGGGTCCAGAGCGATGGCCAGGGTGAACACCCGAACCGCATCCTCATAATTCCCCGCCCGATACAAACCGTACCCTTTTTTAATCCAGTCGGCCACGTCATTTTCCGACCGCCGTTTTTCGGCCTGCTGGACCGCGGCATGAAAATCGATGACAAACTGATGGCCGCAATGCTTGCAGATCCGGGCGGTGGACGCAATGGTTCGGTTACATTTGGGGCAGGATTTTAAGCTTCGGGCGGCATTAAGTTCCAGTTTTTCCCTGAGTTTCTTATTGACCGTCAGCAGATATTTGCCCATGATGGTTCTCAGAAACTCCGCAAAGGTCTTTTCATCGATCTCATAGATTTCGATCTGGTGGTTGATCTCCTGAAGCACAATCTCTCGGTTTTCCTCATGATCGGGAAGAATCAGGGAAAAGTCGGCCAACAGCTCGATGATCTGCCCGTATTTATCCAGTTGAAGATTCTGAATGGCGGCCGAGGGGGGCATTTCGTTTTTGATGTTCTCGATCTTGAAATAATCCACGGCGTTTTTGATCAGGGTTTTGGTGCCGTCGCGAATGGTTCTTTCCAGGGTCGCCGTATCGTGCTCATGCCTCAACCGATAGATTTTTCGTTCATATTTTTCTTTGAGACGGCTGATCTTTCGATCATACTCCCGCTCGATCCAGGCCTTTACGTTGATAAAAGTGATCAGGAGAAAAATGGAGAAGGAAAACACCGTCAACGCGAATGAGACTACCGGACTCAATACCTGAAAGGAGGCAAACCCCAGCAGGATGATTCCGATGAGACCCAGGACGACCAGGTTCGAATAGATATTCATGACCATGCCTCCTGATGAAACGGCATCATTTGGCTGTGAATAGTCGATGTCGCTGTTTGAAAAAATAAATTTCTCAATTGGTTTGGATTGTTCCATACACCAATAAGACCTCCATGCAGATGGTTAGTGTATACAACCTATTTCACGGAAGAGAAATGTAAATCAATGGGGATTGCTCTGTATTCAGCGGTAGAAAATGGCTACCCCAGCCATTGTGGGGTGAATTCCGTAGAATTCGAATTCCGGCAAGAACCCCATCCTTTCATGTGATCTTCATTAAAAGGAGGGGGTCGCCTTCTTCAGGGGTTGCTCGGCACAGGTGAGCTCAAAATCCCAGATCAGGGGCGCGTGATCCGATAGTAAAACCGGCGGAATGTCAAACCCGGTGGTACACAGCTGCGGGCTGTGGAAGATGTAATCGAGCTGCATTCGGGGAGATTTGCTGGGATAGGAGGGCATACCCTGACCGTTGGCGCTCTTGAGTCCGGTCGCGGCCAGAAACAGTTCCAGCTCCCGGTCGCCCCAGAAGGCATTGAAATCCCCGGCCACGATCACCGGTTTGGAAACCTTTTTCAAAATCGAATAGAGTTCATGGAGTTGATGCTGACGGTGGCGGAACTTGAGGGACAGATGGACCAGGAAGATCGTAAAATCCTTCAGATCCACCTCGATTACCAGCCGTTTGACCCCTTCCTCAAAATAATGAAACCGCTGGGATTCGATCCGGCGGTTGATCAACATCGCGTTGCCCTGTTTTTTCATCACCGGGACCTTGTTGGCCATGGAGGTGAGGGCGTATTTGGAGTGGAAGACGTGGTAGTGGTTGAGTTCCTCGGCAATGATCTCCGCCTGGTTGCCGTTTCCGGACCGAAAGGAGCCGCAGTCCACCTCGATCAACCCGATGATGTCGGCATCCACCGTTTTGATGAACCGGATGATCTGACCCAGATTTTTGCCGGTCAACTTGAGATGACCGGCATAGGGAAAAGGGAAGTGGAGCCGCCTGCCCACCCCGGCCCCGTAGCTGATGTTATAAAGCAGAAACCGCATGACCTCTGTACGCTCGTTCGACTACCAGACCAGAGATTCGTGAATCCAGCCGTCATCGCCGTCGGAGTGTTGAATATGGACCCATTTTCCCTTCCGTTCCAGTACCTTGAACGGGACCCCCTTGTCCGAGGTGAACTTGACTTCGGTATCGGTGGACGGGCCGCTGCGAACATTGCAGTTTTCCCGGCTGACCACCACCGCCTCGGTGGAATCCACCAGCGGGGCGTATATCCATCCCTGGTCGCCTTCGAAATCGGTGAACTTATACCACTTGCCGGACTTCTCCACAACCTTGAGCGGATAGAATTTTTCCACCTTCCACAGGATGCTGTAATGGGTGCCCGGGCCGGAACGGATATTCGCCAGCAGGACCTGGACGGACATCCTTTCGGCCGCCGATGCCGAACCCGGGCCGAAAAATGCTGTGACAAGAAAAAGAACCGTGAGCCATACCGCAAATCGAGTTCGGGCATTCCTGGTCATAATGGTGTTCTCCCTTTTCATTCCCCTTTGTCGTTTACCGGATCGAGTACTCCATTTTTCGGACCCGTCCCCGCCGCTTGATCTCCAACGATACGTCCGAGGCGGATTTCAGGTTGTTGTAAAATTTGAGGGCATCATCCACCGATTCGATCGGTTCCCCGCCCACCCCGGTGATGATGTCCCCGTTTCTGAGTCCCAGCCGTCTGAAGATGGAATTTCGGCGGATGCGGGTAAGCGTCAGGCCGTCGGGTTTTCCGTTGGTGAAATGGGGCCGCACCCGGGCCTGACGCATGAGGCTGTTGACGTTGCTCATGGCCTGGTCCACCTGGTTCCGGGATACGGCGATTTTACGGGTCACCGGCGCCTTGGAAGTCGAGGCCACGCTTCGGTTGAAGGGGTTGGACCGGGCCGGGCCGGCCTGCCGTTTTTGGATTTCCAGGACCTCGTTTTGGCCGTTCACGCTGAGAACGACTTTGTTTCTCAAAATCTGCTTGACCGTGGCCGTCTGAACCCGGTCCCCCTCGGAATAGAGCTGCTGCCTGCGTTTTTTGAGGTCTTGAATTACCGCATAGGACCTGCTTTCCGACCCGGTCACGGTTCCGTACAGCTTCAGTTTCAGTTCGGTGGGCTTGAGGGAGGCGAGATCCTCCTTCTCGGGTTTGGGGGGCGGCTTTTGAATTTCGTCCCGGGTGTTGAAAAGGTTCCGCTCACTAATCTCCCGGTAATGGGAAAGGGGAAGCGAAGCGGTCTTAACCGGAGAATCGGCCTCCTCCGCCCGCACCGGTGTCGGTTTCACGTAATCCAACCGAGCTACGGCCACCTTGTAGACCCCGCTGACGCCCAGGTAGGCGGCGACGGTAATGAATACGACATTGAGAAGCGTAAAAGAATGTTTCGCGGTTCCGATCGGTATCATAGGCAATTGGGTCCTGATGTCAGGTTTTAATCTGGATGATATCCCTGTCGGGCTGATGGGGAAACCCGTTCAGGGAGGACAAATTATCCTTATCCCGTGCAAAGGTCGGCTCACTCTGAATGTAGAGCCCCACCAGTTGAGCCACCTTTCGAATCGAATCGATATGGGTCCGTTCATATCCGTGGGACCCGTCCACCCCGAACCCCACCAGCGCGGTTCGGGTATCGTTCCCGGCCTGAATGGCGGAGGCGGAGTCGCTTCGGTATTGGCGAAACACGTCCCGGCTGTACTCGATCCCGAATTCCCGGCACAGGTCGATCAGCTTTCGGGTGAGGTGATAATCAAAGGGGCCCGCCCCGTCCATCATACAGATGGTCACCCCGAATTCCCGGGAGTTCTGCCCGGAGGCCACCGTGGCATTGTCGATCACCACCATCTCGGCCACATCCCCGTAGAGCACAGCCGATGCCCCGAACCCGACCTCCTCCGCAATGGTAAAGACCAGATGGCAGGAGACCGGCAGCACCAGGCCGTTGGTGGCCACATGCCGGGCAATGGCCATCATCGCCGCCACCCCGACCTTGTCGTCCAGGTGCCGGGCGTTGATAAACCCGTTTTCGGTGATTTCGGGGGTGGCGTCCACCGCCACGAAATCCCCCACATTGAACCCCGCATCGATGAGGTCCTTTTTTTGATAGCTTCGGTGATCCACCCGGACCTCTACATTATCCCAGTTCACCGGCTGCGTGTCAACCTCCTGTCCGAAAGTGTGGCCCGAAGCTTTGAGCGGCATAATGGTTCCGCGGAAGGGACCCTTTTCGGTAAATACGGTCACCCGGGCCCCTTCGGCGAACCGGCTGGACCAGGTGCCCACCGGGGCCACCGCCAGACGGCCGTTGGTCTTCAGGTCCCGCACCATGGCCCCCAGGGTGTCGAGATGCACCGCCACGGCCCGCCCGGAAACCGCCTGCCGTCCGGGAAGGGTCGCCCGAATAGCGCCCCGCCGGGTGACCTCGAATTTGATTTTAAGCCGTTGCAGCTCTTCGCCGATGTAATGGACCACCTGGTCGGTATACCCCGAGGGGCTGGGAATATTGAGCAGATTGACCAGTGTTCGGGTCAGATATTCTTCATCTATTTTAAACGGTTCCATGACATATGGGGCCATCGGGCGCCTCGCTTTCTTTGTTCTGAGCCGATGCGGTCTGGGGGAACAGGAGATCGATGAATCGTTCGGCCGTGGGTTGCGGTTCATGGTTGCCCAATCCCGGACGCTCATTGGCTTCGATCATATGATAATCGGGTCCGGATACGTCCGGCACTATCAGATCAAGACCGGTCACCGGAATATGGATGGCGTGGGCCGCGATGACTGAAGCGCGAACCAGCTCCGGATGAAGCTTGGCGGTAACGTCATGAATGGTTCCCCCGGTATGAAGATTGGCGGTTTTTCGCACGTGGATATCCACCCCGGCCTCCGGAACCGAATCCGGATCGAATCCGCTGCTCTTGAGACAGCGCAGGGTTTCATCATCCAGCGGAACTTGGCTCTCTCCGCCGGTGGCCGCGGCTCTGCGGCGATTGTATTTTTGAATCAGTTCCTCGACCGTATGCTCGCCGGTGCCGGTAATCACCGGCGGCTTTCGCACGGCGGCGGCCACCACCTTGTAGTTGATTACGATAATCCGAAGGTCCATTCCGGTGATATATTCTTCGACAATATAGTCCTGGCATTCCTTTCGGGCGATTTCGACGGCCCGGTCCAGTTCCTCTCCGAATCGAACATCCACGCTGATGCCCACCCCCTGCTCGCCCCGGGCCGGTTTCACCACCCAGCGTCGATCCGGGTCGTCCGGCGGTTTTTCATTGATGTATTGGTCCGGCACCGCCAACCCGGCCGCCTTCAACACCCGATGGGTGACCCGCTTGTCGTCGCAACGGCTCATGGCGACGGCGGAGGTCAACTCGGTAAGCGATTCCCGGCATACCACCGACCGCCCCCCCATCTGCAAGGTAAAATACCCGTATTCGGCATCGATGACCTGCACCCCGATTCCCCGACGCCGAGCCTCGTCCACGATCAGACGGGCATAGGAATTCAGACCTGCGTCCGGTTGATCGGGGGTGTACAGGGGTTCATTGATCGGGTTTTTCCGTTTGACGCAAAACACCGGCACCCGCTGGAAACCGAGTTTTTCATACAATTGAATGGCCTGATGATTGTCGTGCATAACCGACAAATCCAGATATTCCCGGCCCCGGGTAAAATAGTGCTCCAGCAGATGGCGGACCAAGGCTTCCCCGACCCTCGGCGCATTGGCCTGGGGATCCACCGCCAGGCACCAGAGACTGCACCCGCCCTCCACATCATTGAAGGCCTCCACATGATCCACCCCGGTGACGGTGCCGATGATCTCCCGGTCGGCCTCGGTTTCCGCAACAAAATAGGTTCGCAGCCGGGTCGCATGCCGGTCCAGGAGGAAATTGGGATCACAGGTCACCATTCCCCGAGCGGCATAAATTCGGTTGATGGCTTCCGCACCGGCCCGGGAATTCAACCGCCGAACATGAAAAGCCTGATAATGGCCGGAACCGGGCCGGTAGTCATGGGACCACACACGGTAAGAATGGGAAGGATCAAGAAAAAGCTGATCCGGAGCGATGGAAAGAACGACGTGGGGATCACGAATATAAAAGGCGATATCCCGCTGATTTTCCTCTTCGGCGCGAATCGACTCGGCCAGTTGTTCATTGGTGTCGAAGGTATGGCCGAATATCAGGCGGCCCCATCCCATTTCAACGGAGACATTGGTTTTCATACGCTGAAAATCGGGATGATTCTGTTTTTTCCAACCGCGTACCGAGGGCCTGGAGGATCGATCCAGCCGGGACCGAATGTCTTGGCTCTTTTTCATCTTTCCGTCTCCTGCTCAGATTTTGTGAACCGCCAGCCAATACTCCAGCAGGGCCATCTGCCAGAGCCTCGATCCACGAAGGGGGGTGATGTGGGCGTCCGGATCTTTGAGCACCCGTTGAATATAGGCCCGATTGAACAGTTCGCGATCCCGGACCCCGGGCGAGGTCAGAATCTCCCGCACGAAATCGAGATATTCTCCGCGAAAATACTTGAGCGCCGGCACCGGAAAATAGCCATTGGGCCGGTCGATCACTCCGGCGGGTATGACCTCCCGGGCCATTTCCTTCAGGATGTACTTTCCGCCTTCCCGGACCTTGAAACCGGCCGGAATCCGGGCCGCGAAATCCACCAGTTCATGGTCTAGAAACGGCACCCGGGCCTCCAGCCCCCAGGCCATGGTCATGTTGTCGACCCGTTTGACCGGATCATCGATCAGCATCACGGTGGTATCCAATCGAAGGGCCTTGTCGATAGCCGAATCCGCACCGGGCCGATCAAAATGACGAGCCACGAATCGCCGGCTGTAATCATCTTCCACAAACCGGGCGTGAACCGCTTCGGCGAATTCGGCGTGGTCTCCGTCGAAAAACACCCCGGCATACCGGCTCACCGGGTCGGCGGCAGGCTCCATCATGGGCGGATACCAGTGATACCCGGCAAAGACCTCATCCGCCCCCTGGCCGCTCTGAACCACCTTGACATGCTTGGACACCTCTTCGCTCAAAAGATAAAACCCGATGCAGTCATGGCTGACCATCGGTTCGCTCATGGCCCGGACGCATCTTTCCAGAGAAGGCAGCACCCTCGCGGAATCGACCTCGATCTTGTGGTGAACGGTCTGAAAATGATCCACAATGAGGTCGGAATATTTGAACTCATCCCCCTTTTCTTCGCCCACGCTTTCGAACCCGATGGAAAAGGTGTTCAGCCCGGTTTGACCGGCTTCGGACAAAAGCCCCACCACCAGACTGGAATCCAGGCCGCCCGACAGCAGCACCCCCACCGGAACGTCCGCCGTCAACCGACGCTGTACCGCCTGTTCCATTTCGTGGTGCAATCGGGCTTTCCAATCATCGAAGCTGTAATTTTTTTCTTCGGAATCCGGCGTAAAATCGAGTTCCCAGTACTTCTCGAAGGTGAGCCTGCCGCCGGGTTCCACCGTCATCAAGGTGGCCGGGGGAAGCTTTTTAACGCCTTTCAGGATGGTATGGGGTGGCGGCGCCACCGAATGGAAGGTCATGTAGTGATGAAGTGCGACCGGATCGATATCGGTGTCGATATCCCCGCCGGCCAGCAGGGCCGGCAAGGTGGATGCGAAATTCAACCGGTCCGGACGGGCCGAATAATAAAGGGGTTTGATGCCGAGGCGGTCCCGCCCCAGAACCAGCCGGCCGGTGTCCCGGTGCCAAATTCCGAAGGCGAACATCCCGTTGAGCCGATCCACAAATGGTTTGCCCCAGGCGTGATAGGCCTTGAGCAGCACTTCGGTGTCACCGGTGGAAAAAAAGCGATAGCCTTTTTCCTCCAGTTCCTTTCGCAGCTCTTGGTAATTGTAGATCGCACCGTTGTATACGACGGCAAGCCCCAGATCGCTGTCGATCATCGGCTGATGGGATCGTTTGCTGAGATCGAAAATCTTGAGCCGCCGATGTCCCAGGGCGGCGTTCTCTTGAACCAACATGCCCATGGCATCGGGGCCCCGGGAGTGGAGGATTTTCATAGCCGCTTCGATTTTGGCCGGGGAGGCGTCGCTTCCGTTGAATCGCAGTTCGCCGCATATGCCGCACATATTCCTATTTTACTCCTCTCAGAATAAATAGTAAAGGAGAACAGAATCTTTCCAGTCGATCCGTGTTCCGCATCCGGGGTTCATTCAATCAGAAAATAAACGCCACCGGAACAGAAAATAAACGAACCGGCGGATAAAACTCATTATTATGCTCAGACTGGGAATTAATCAATAAAAAGGTGCACGTGAGGGTGAATTATCCGGCGCAATGATGGGCCCGCAGCCGAAAAAACCAGAAATAAATTTTTGGAAGATTCGAAAAACAGACATCTGAATTCGAAAAAGCAGAATATGTTAAATAATGGAGTAACTTATTACGCATGCATGTATTTGTCAAGAAAGGCATAATCTCCTCAAGGTGATTCCGATCCACTATTGACTGGAAAAATGATATCTGCTACCGGATTTCAGCTGGAATCGGCTCTTATTCAAAAACGAAGTCTTACGATTCAGGCTTATGCTCAAATGCTGATGTGCAACAGGAAATCCGATGCGGGTACTTTGCATTACCAATTATAGCGACTACCCCGAGATGGAAACCATTCTGGGCCTGAAACGGCGCAAATTGGACATCCACGTCTTCTGCCCCGCCGATTCTTCCCTTCATATTCGGTGTAAAAAGGAAGGAATCCCGGTGACAGATATGAAACTGAAGGGTCGTTTTCAGCTCAGTGCGATTCGCCGGATCCGACACTATTTAATCGATATGAAAATTGATATTCTGCACCTTTTCAACAGTCGGGCCATTTCCAATGGAATTTTGGCATCCCGCAAAATTCCTGTTAAGATTATCGTTTATCGAGGTATAGTTGGCAATGTCCATTACCTGGACCCGGGTTCCCGGATGACCTATCTTCATCCGCGCGTCGACCATATTATTTGTGTTTCCCAGGCCGTTCAGCACTTTTTCCGGAACCTGAAATTCCTATGGTGGCGTTTTCCGCACTCCAAGGCGGTCACCATTTACAAAGGCCATGCCCTGTCCTGGTATCAGAAAAAACCGGTCGATTTGAGACAGTTCGAGATTCCCGAATCATCATTCGTGGTAGGATGCACCAGCAGACCCCAACCTCACAAAGGGGTGCGCGTTCTCATCGATGCCATGGAGATGCTGCCCGAACACCTTCCGATCCACTTGCTGCTGATCGGCAACATGGAAAATTCCGCACTGCTGAAACACATCGGACGAAGTCCTCGCGTTCAGTATATTCATTTGGCCGGTTTTCGCCCGGATGCCCCCGAACTCCAGGCATCCTGCAGTGCTGCGGTACTCCCGACTCGCTCTCGCGGCGAGGGATTACCCAAAGTAGTAATCGAAGCAATGGCCTACGGCATCGCTCCCATTGTAACCGACGCAGGCGGCAGTCCGGAACTGATCGAAAACGGCATCAGCGGAATTGTGGTGCCGCCAGACAATCCTGAAGAAATCGCACGAGCCATAGTGCATCTGTATCGAAATCCCGAAAAATGCAAAACAATAGGCGAAAAGGCAAGAGAACGCATCCATCAGCAGTTTCGTATTGAAACCACAATTGAAAAAACGTTCAGTTTATATGAAAGCTGCCTGAACCGACATCCTATTCAAGACAAAAACTGCTGAAGGGACGACTTTGCAGCCGGAATCGATACCGAAGCAGGATTACCTGAGATCGCCCTGCTTTTGTGTTGAATTCGCATAGACTGCCATAATAAGGGCTGTAAAAAAGATATAGAAGGACAGATTTACATTTCGTCCAAAAATGGTTTCAGTGAGACCGAAATGCATAAAGCCAATGACCAGAATTATCCAGGCATAGCCTAAATGCCTCAGGTGGGGATTTCTTCGAATGCAACGGATCGCAGCTGCCAAAGGGATGATGAATAAGCCGAGCAATCCCCCCAAGCCGATAATGCCGCCCTCTGCCATGGCCAAGGCAAAAGCACTATGGGGTTGACTATGCGCAGCCGCAATTTCATAGTTTTTTCCCCGTTCGTTCAGTCGATGCATGAGCGGTTCGTAATTACCGGGGCCGGCCCCGATTATCGGATGATCTTTAAAGATATCGATAGAAACACGATATCCTTCAATTCGGGTTGCTGTAGAGGAATAGGTCCGATCGCCCTTGTGATACAGGATCAATTCTTCGAAAAAAACATTCATACGTTCAGCAACGGGTATTGCCGGTATGTGGTAAATTCCAATGAAAAATAAAATGATGAGAACTGAAAAAACAAGCCGATTCATCAATCGAAAATAGTACCCCGAATAATAGAACAAAATAACGCCCAATGCAGGAATTGCAATCCAAGCACCTCGGGTTCCCGAGAGAACAACAGCAATAATACCCATCGTGAAAGAGGATGCAGGAATTATAACATTTATGTTTCTCTTTTTTAATTCATCCCGGGCGGGAATGGACATGAAAGCCAAGACAAGCGATAAGTGCCCGAAAGCAATGGGATGATAAGATCCGCTGACCCGCACTCCCGGTTCCAATATATAGCTGATAAGGGCGTATCCACCAGCGAACCAAGACCCGATCAGAACTCCTATCCAAAGCGGCATTTGGCCGATATCGGCATACCGAAACAACATGAATATCGGAACGATAAACAGAAAACGACTGGCATGATCGAGATGACGCAAACGGAAATCCGCCAATTGGCCGAGCATCCCGTTTATAGCGAAGGAAAGAAGGTGAACTCCAGTATAAAGCACAAAAGCCCACAAAACTTGCCGCTCATGTCGGGATAGGGGAGGTCGATGATATCTGAAAAAAAAAAGGGGTAAGCCCACGGCGGTTAAAAGAACCAATATCACGCTGCCGGCATGGGTTGCCAAATTTATGAGGACCGGGGAAAGTATAATAATATAAACAAGGAATATTCGAATTTTCGTTTGAAGTACTTCCTTATTTTTTATGATCATTTGATTATTTCTAAAATTAAAGGTAAGGAAAAATCGGCCGGAACGAGCAACAGAAAGAGAGGTCGCCTTCTCATTAAATTATATTTATCCCAAAATATGCGAGAGCGCATATTTTAAGGCCAGATGACACTGGGAAGGCATAACAAAAAAGGGTTCGAGAGTAAACCGCCATCAGATGAAAATTTTACTGGTTCAAACGAGTTTTCTTGGAGATACGATTCTATCCACCCCGGTAATCGCCGGAATTAAGAGCCTTTTCCCTGAATCGGAACTTTGGATGATGACAACACCTCTGTCTGCCGACCTGGTGATAAGGGACCCTTACATTGAAGGAATTCTGAGTCTGGATAAAAGAAAAGAGGATGCCGGGCCGATAGGCTTAGTTCGTAAAGCGAGGGAAATCCGATCCATGCGATTTGATCGCGTCTATTCTTTACATCGATCCTATCGAACATCATTGCTGTTGTGGTTAGCTCGTATTCCCTTGCGCATTGGTTTCTCAGATGCGAAATTGAGCTTTTTCTACCATCAACGAAAAGATCGTGATTTCACCCGGCACGCAATCATAAGAAATTTTTCTATTTTAGACGGAGAATCAGCTTACAAACCGGAATCTTTGAAATTACGGCTGTTTCCACCTGCCATCGATGAACTTCGGTTTGACCTGCAAAACCGAATAAAAAGATCGGGCCGGTTTGCGGTTGTCGTCCCGGGCAGCAACTGGCATACCAAGATGTGGCACTGGAGAGGATACCGAGAAGTTGTTCGGCATATATTGGACCGGAATTTGAATATTGTACTTCTCGGAGGTGCGGGAGATCGAAAAATATGTGCCAAAATCGCCAGCGGAATGCCTGCCATTGACCTTTCAGGCCGCACTACTATCGCCGAGGCTATGGCAATCGTCCAACGCGCCCGATTGGTTGTTTGTAACGACAGCATGTCTCTTCATATGGCATCGGCAATGAAAATTCCAACTGTGGTGATTTTTTGTGCCACATCACCTAAATTCGGTTTCGGTCCTTGGCAAAATAACGCAATCATTATTGAACAGCCCAATTTAGAGTGCAAACCCTGTCGCCCACATGGATCAGCGCAATGCCCCAATAAAACCGAAACCTGCATGCATGGGCCGAAACCACAAGTGGTTATCCATGCTGTGGAACAACTTCTCAATCCCCGTTAGTTTGAAACCAAAATAATAAATCTCCTGATTTTAAATCATTGAAAAATATAAACCGGGACCAGTCAAATGGCTATAATTTATACTCATAAAAAATTTACTATTGTCTCTGACTACCAAATGAATCGGCAGCAATTAGATCACCTGGTGCAGGGTTTCCAGTTTCAGGTTTGCACCGCAGGCAGTGCATTAGGCGGGCGCTGCTCAGTTACAAAATTAAATCTGGAGGATATCGGTCCCGTCGTCATTAAACACTTCCGCCGGGGCGGTCTTCTGGGCAATTTCATCCATAGGACTTACTTAAAAATCGGCAAAACTCGGGGGCAGCACGAATTTGAACAAATGAAGAGAATTCAGAAACTTGGAGTAAAAACACCTGAGACGGCGGCGTTTGCGTGGAAAGGAAGTCTGTTTTATAACGCATGGCTGGTCACCCACGAAATTCAATCTGTAAAATCCATGGCTCAGGTAAATCTTTTGTCTCCGTCACGAGCGGCTTCGGCGCTGAATGAGTTGGCCAGGCAGGTGAGCCTCCTTATAAATAATGGTATCCTTCATGCCGATTTCCATCCCGGCAATGTCCTGATCGACGACAGAGATCGGGTTTTCCTCATTGATCTGGATAAAGCCGGCGCCTACCGGGGCGGAAAGGCTGCACTGCAATCCAAATACTGCAAGCGATGGCGCCGAGCGGTCCGAAAACATCGATTACCCTCTATGCTTTACGATTTGGAATCTCTGGTCGATCTTAACTGTCGAGAAGGCATTATTGCAAAAAGCCATTCAAATGGCTCAAAACCAGATCGGGTGTAATCGCGTCCATACATTTTGGAAGGTCGCATATTTTTCGGCTACAAGGCCCGCAACTGATTCTGGCACGAATGACTTTGCCTTTGTATGGACCTGTTCGTCGATGGTCCGAAGGCCCGAAAAGAGCGAGAACCTTTTTTCCCAAAGCCACTGCCAGGTGCATAGGCCCGGTATCACAGGCAACCACCGCAACAGCCCTATCCAGGACACTAACCAGCTCCGGCAGGGTTGTCCGGCCTGCCAAATTGAAAACCGCACCGTCAGCTGCAGTTTGGATGGCTTTTGCCATTGGTATATCCTCGATTCCACCGGTCAACACGCTTTGAAGCCCATAGCAATCGTGAATTCTTAAAGCCAACGCCGCAAAATTTTCCGGCATCCAGCGGTTGGCTGGTTTGGTGGCGCCAATATTAAGAACCACAAAATCGACGGGCAGCACTTGCGGCAGACTTCCGTCACTCGTTAAACCCCACTCTATCCGCCGGCCGGAGAGTCCCATATACCGGGCAAAGTCTAAATATTGGTGGACCATGTGAGCGTGCGGATCGCCTGGCGGTATCCTTTCAAAGGGCAGCAGCCAGGTCAGTTCCTTGCACCGTCCCCGGTCAAAACCTATTTTGCGGTCACTTCGAGCTGCACAGCATAGAAGGCCCGATTTGATAATCCGCTGAAGGTCCAAAACTATATCAAAATGTCGGCTTCTGCATTGCCCCAGTGCAGTTGCCAAAGCTGCGGCACCCCTGCGATGAGTAAAGAGGATTGTCTGGTCCACGGCCGGGTGGTTGACCAGCAGCGGATGACTTAATGGCGCAACCAGCCAGTAGATACAGGCTCCCAATTCTTTTTTTATAGAGATAGCCAGAGGAAGGGTGTTGACCACATCGCCCAGGGCCCCCAGTTTAATAATTAATACATCCATTTCAACCCATTCTCGGTTTGTGAATTATTATCAGTCCTCTTATTCAGTGTGAACGAAAGAGCGGTCGCCGAGATCCTGAAAAATATCAGCCGAAGTGCAGGCTCTTTTTTTTTATTGTTCTCTTTCTATTCTGCTTGCAAAACGTGCAGAAACTCTGCTCCAGCATTTTTGTGATGGGTCCGACTGGTCGTAGTTCATAATAATGATTTATGAATTTAGCCCATAACCCAAGATCATAAAAAAGGGTACCGTGGAAGAATCTCGCTAATTCACTCCCGATATCATAGAAAGAGGGCAGATGATGAATTCGAGCCTTGCCAAAATCAATAAAGCAGATTTTTCCTTCTCCCGAGATGATAAAATTTTGAATTGTAGCGTCGCGAGTTACTACGCCACGGCAATGAATCGCGGCCAGAACTTCGGCCATTCCTTCTACTGATTGGTCATTCAGGTGATCAATTTTATCACCTGGAATCAATGTGCGATGAAGAACGAATTCTTGTAATCCGTCCTGCCCAATTCCGGCATAGGTGGCTATATGTTTAGGAACCGGCAGTCCATCGGAATGTCGGAGGGCATTCGCCTCAACTTCCCATGGTTTGGTAAGGTAAAAAATTGGCTTTGCCTTAAAAAGATATCGTTTAAAAACATAATTTTCGCCTGCTAAGTATACTTCTCTCAGCACCTTTTTTTTCTGGCGCCGTTGCACTAACTGTAGATCGGTCCAAGAAATTTGAAGATCTTTTAAGTTTTTAATATTGGTTTTGCGCATTATCAAAACCTCCCGCTGCATAAAAATAAAAAACTATTCTGAAAGAGCTGTTCAGGACTTCTTGAGCGCTTTGATAAAAGCAATTTACAATGTAAATGTTTTTCTGTAAACGAACCCTTTGGAATTAGAGCTACCAAAAAATTCATCCAACCGGAGCAGCCAATGAAACGCCACCCGACACTTTGCGCAGCTATTATTACTTATAACGAAGAGAGGAATATAAAAGCTTGTCTTGATTCCATTTCCGATTTTGTAGATGAGATTGTCATTTTGGATTCTTTTAGTGAAGATAGCACCAAAACCATTTGCTGTGCCATACCCAAAGTCCGTTTTATTCAGCATTCTTTCGATGGGTATATCGAGCAAAAGAACAGATTGCTGCAATTGTGTTCATCGGACTGGATACTATGCATTGATGCCGATGAGCGGGTCAGCCCGGAACTGCGTACTTCCATTGAAGATCTTCTGCAACGGAATCCGGATATCGCCGGAGCTAAATTCAACCGCGTAACGTATCATATGCATCGCTATATTCGCCACGGCGGCTGGTACCCGAATGCCCGGTATCGGCTGGTGCGGAAAGGGATGGCCATTTGGGGCGGGGAAAATCCCCATGACAAGCTGCTCTTAAAAGGAAAAGGGATAAAGATCAAAGGAGATTTGATTCATTTTACTGCCCGCGATCTTTCTGATCAGGTCAAGACCATTAACAGTTTCTCCAGTATCGTCGCCCTGACCCGATATAATAACGGGCGTCCATTCCGACTTTGGCGTATGCTGTTTAAGCCGGTCAGCAAGTTTATAGAAGTCTATTTTCTTAAAAGAAGTTTTTTAGACGGTATGCAAGGATTTATTATCGCAGTCAGTTCTTCATTTTCCTCCTTTCTGAAGGAAGCCAAACTGTATGAACTGAGGGTTCTTGGGTCTGACAAGCCGAGCAATTTATCCTCCATGTATGCCAAAAAATACTGAAAAATGGATTATGCAAAAAAAGCCGCATCACAGCTGATTTACGGCTTTGCCTCATTGATAGGAATATTCCCGCAAGAATGGGCAAAAAGCATGGCCATGGCACTGGGACGGGCGTGGTACCTGCTGGATCAGCGACACCGAAAAGTCGCCTTGGACAATTTAACCCGAGCCTATGTCCAAGAAAAAAACCCTTTTGAAATAAAAGCAATGGCAGGTGCAGTATTTCAGAATATGGCCCGAATCCCGTTCGAAATCAGCTGGACTTTGCGACGCGATACGGCAGAATTTATTCGCCATTGCCGAGTGAATGGACTCGGCCACTTGCGTCAGGCGCATGACCAAGGAAAGGGTGTGTTGGTACTTACTTTACATATCGGCAACTGGGAACTGCTGCCAATGAGCTTTATCGCTCAGGGATTCAAGGCAAGCATGGTTTATCGGCCGCTGGATTTCGGGCCTGCCGATACTTTTTTTTTGCAGTACCGAGGCCGGTTCGGCGGTAACCCGATTCCCAAAAAGAGATCGATGCGAAAACTTTTAAAGGCCCTGAAGCATCAGAATTGTGTGGGCGTTTTACTCGATCAAAATTCCGGTTTGAAATCCGGAGTTTTCGCCGATTTTTTCGGATATCCGGCTTGCACAAGCAAAGGGTTGGCCTTGCTGGCATTGAAAACCCGGGCACCGGTGATTCCCGCATTTCTGGTGCGCCGGGAGTTGTTTTTTGAGGTTTTCATCGGACCGGAGATACCGTTGATTCAAACCGGTGAAAAGAAAGAAGATATCCGGCTCAATACACGCCAATACAACAAAGTATTAGAGAATATTGTCCGAAATCATCCCGAGCAATGGTTATGGATGCACAGACGCTGGAAAAACCGGCCGCCACACCCAACCACCGAACCTTAGCGGCCTTCGGCCCAAGATGACGTTCCTTTTCTGGAATCGACTTCCGGCTTCAGCACCTCCTCGCACAAGAATGCCTCCAGTTTCCGAAGCTGAACATCCTTATCAAACAGGGCGGCTACTCGAGCGCGCCCCTGACAGCCCATCCGGGCTCGTAAACTGGGTTCCCCGGCCAGACGAAGGATTGCCCCGGAAAAGGCTTCGATATCGCCTGGGGGTACCAGCAAACCGGTCACTCCATCGGCGATGACCTCCCGATTGCTGTGAATATCGAAAGCTACTACCGGTCGCCCGGCTGCCATTGCTTCGGCGGCTGCAAAGCCAAAGCCTTCCCATAAAGATGGAAATGCAAAAATGTCAATTCGCTTCATGAAATTCGGAATGTCGTGAACAAAACCCTCCAGATGAACCCTTCCGGAAAGTCCAGCTTTTTGGATCTGATCGGCCAATACCTGCCGCCGGCTTCCCTCTCCGGCGATCAGCAGCTCAAAGTTGAGTCCTTCTGCCTCCAAACGGCATGCGGCAGTCAGCAATTGATGGTGCCCCTTTTGCCACTCCAGCCGGCCTGCCGTTCCTATTACGATTTTGGCATCCCGGGCCTGGCCGGGCGGTTTTTGTACAGGGCCTTTAAAATGCGAGAGGTCAATGCCATTGTAAATAATCCGCGTTTTTTCTTTAGCGTGGGGTACGACGAGATCTTGGAACAAGAATCTGGCGGTGGCCTTCGAATTGGTCAAAAAATGGGTAATGCGTCTGTATAGCCAACGGTTCAGCACCGAATTCTTAACGGGTACCGCCAATCCCCTGCGATAAACCAGTGACTGCACACCTGCCAAGCTAGCGGCGAGCGCTCCTAATTTGACGTCCGATGATCCATTAAAAATTACCGTCTGGATTTTATGCGAACGAAACCAATTCACAAGCCTGAGAATCTTCAGAGGATTCAAAAAGCTCAGATTGAAAACCTTGACTGGAAGCACATGGACAGGCTTTTCTTTCAGCCGCCGGAATAACTGCCCCTTTGGATGAACAACACAAAAAACCTGGTGTCCCCGGGAGGCGAAATAAAGAGCAGTTTCAAAATGCCATTTTTCCCCGCCTCCCCAGAATTGGGTGGTATTAAAAAAGCAGACCTTCGTCATTTAGATACTTATCTCTATTTATCAGGTTGCCATGGAATGTTTCAGCAATCATCTCGAATCAAAAAGCGGAAAATGTCAACCACTTTTTTTAAGCTGAAAATTAAATACCGGGACGAAAGGGTTTAAAAGAAAACGCATCCGAAAAAAAACATGAAACTGGGTATAAACCAAGTTTGAAATCAAGCACTTGAACCGAATTGCCGACAAGGAAAACAATGAACGCACGGTATTACGCTTGACGAAATTTGTCAAGAACGGCGCGCTCCCCCCGTCAGGGACGTTCACCGACCATCCTTGATATTATCTCGCATTCTCCCTTGCATCCCGCGTATTCGGCGGCTATATATTCAGTCTCCATAGCCGGCGCCTTCAAGCAAATTCTTTTGGTCGATTTTTATGTCCACCTGAAGTTTCAGGGTGCGCCCGTTTTCAGCCGGGATCTTGTCATGGAAAAAAATACTCCCGACTGGATTGAAACCATTACAAAAAGAAGAACCGACTACTTCATATGGGATGAGCAAAGCATGGGTGATATTGAAAACGGTTGGATTTCAACTGGAGCTGTCAGCCCTGTTCAAGAATGGCGGCCCGAAAAATCGGGGAAACGGGTCCTCTATCGGATTACATCGTGAAAATCGCTCTGATCTGCAAACATTACCTGCTTTCAAAAGGCGGATTGGAGCGATACACCATCTCTTTAAGCCGGGAACTCCTGAAAAGAGGCCATCAGGTGCATGTGTTGGCACACCGTCGACAGGAAGAACCCGGTATTCGCTTCCATCATGTCCCCATGCTGCGGTTTTCCTCTCCCTTGAAAAACCTTTCTTTTGCTTATTTCTCCCGAAAAATTCTGGCCGACCACCGTTTTGATGTGGTTCAGAGCATGGAACGGGTACTGGATCAGGATATATTTCGAGCCTCCGACGGCATCAATCCCATCCAGATGTCGGAACGGTATCCGAATCCGGTGGTCCGAAAATTGAGGGCGTTCGGCCCTCGGCGTCAGGCCCTCACCTATCTGGAAAAGCGCATTTTTGAAGGGAACGGATGCCGATTTGTCATGACCAATTCCCGATTGATTAAAAACCAGATTCTGGATCACTACCGAATATCGCCGAATCGGGTCTCCGTCCTTTATAACAGTGTGGATCAAGAAAGGTTCCATCCCTCGGTGCGAAAAAAGCACCGTAAAGCAGTTCGAACAGAACTCGGAATTCAGGACAACGATTTTCTCCTCCTTTTTGTGGGAAATGATTTTAAGCGAAAGGGCCTGCCTCTTTTGGCTCAATCTCTGAACCGTTTGCGAAATCCGCACCTAAAGCTGGTGGTCGTGGGGCACGATCGGGCAGGAAGTGATCAAATGCGTGCCGCGAAGAAACAATTAAAGGATCGGATCTTTTTTTTGGGCTCTCAGACCCGAATTGAAAAATACTATGGCGCCGCCGACCTCCTGATTCTGCCCACCCGATATGACGCCTTCGCCAATGTCTGTCTGGAAGCCATGGCCAGCGGCATTCCGGTCATCACCACCCGGACGAACGGCGCCGGCGAGATCATCGACAACGGAATTCATGGGTATGTGCTCGAGACCAGGGAACCCGAAGAACTGGCCGCCAGGATCGACCGATGCAGATCCGAAACAACCCTCTCTGTAATGGGAAAAAATGCTTTCACCAGAGCCGCCACCTTCACCGGAGAACGGTATATGAGCGAACTCATGGCCTTGTACGACCGGGTACGGATCCAAAAGGAACAGAAATGAATGCACCCGCCAGCCCGGTCATCCGCCGAAAAGAAAACGGTCTGCTCCTGAATCAGGCATTTCGGGACCTGTTGAAATCAAACGGCTTGTTGGATTTTGATACAATTTACCGATTTGAAGGGGGGCAAATGATAAAGAAATTATCGAGCCGTTCCATTGTTCGAATCGAACTCGAGGCACCCGAAAAACCTATCCTTTACCTGAAACGGCATGTGCCGGAAAGGGTCAGCACTTTTGGATCGATTCCGTTTTTCGATTCATCAGGAATCTCCTCTCAGGGTCGTTTGGAATTTGAAAACATTTGCAATTTCAGAGAAAATTCTATCCCTACAGTGACGCCCGTAGCCTGCGGAGAACATCAAATCAATTCCAACCGATTCGAATCCTTTGTTCTGACAGAGGATTTTCATCCCTGGATTTCTCTGGAAGATATGATTCGCGATCACCCGGAATTTTATAGAGGCCGTGAAGGGGCGGAACACAAAAAAGTGCTTCTGGGCAAACTCGGTCAATTAGCCAAGAAGATGCACAGATCCGGATTCAATCACCGGGATTTCAACGCCACCCATATTCTCCTTCGGTACACCGAGGACGGAGAGCTCCATGAGCCGGCACTCTTTGACCTTCAGCGAGTGGACCAAAAAAGGATATTTCGATTCCGGTGGATTATTAAAGCCCTTGCCGAGCTCAACTACAGCCTTCCCGAGAATCTGTTCACCCCAAAGGACCGCCTGCGGCTTTTCCAAGCTTACCATGGGAAACCCATCTTGAGCGTATGGAACCGATTCCAATACCAATGGATACAGAAAAAGACCGGTCGGATCAGCCGGCATACCGATCATATGATGGCCAAAAGGGCGGAAAGACGCAGGATGGGACTGCCGGAGAGATGAAACCGGTTTTTTCCAAGTTGTGGTCGGTTTGCTGGATGATCCTGAAGCCTATGGGCAGATGTCCGATCGGGCCCGTCTGCAGGCCACACGGATTAGGTTGCGGAAACGGGCCGAATCCATCATGAGTTTTGTTGAAGAGCATACCCCCCCCGGTCTCGGCCGGACACGGGGAGAAATGAAACCGGGGCCTGTCGATATTACCGCTGTGCAAAAAGTTCTGATCCTGAAAATGCGGTATATCGGAGACACCGTCCTGACCACGCCCCTGATTCGGGCACTCAGAGACGGTTTCCCCTCGGCCCGAATCGATATCGGAGTAAATCAAGGCTCCGACCAGATCCTGGTCGGCCACCCTTTCATCGGCAAGCTCTGGCGGTTCGATCCGAACTCGAGTTCGGGGCGGTTCCGCTCCGGGGCCGACTTGGTTCAATCCATTCGGAGGGAAAAATACGACTTGGTGACGGATCTCACCTGCAACGACCGGACCGCCCTTTTCAGCTTTCTGTCCGGATCACCGGTCCGAATCGGATTTCAAAGCGGCCGCTTCCTCAAGGACAGGGTTGCGTATACCCATACCCTTGCTTCCGGTCTGGGGAAAATCCATACGGTGGATCACCATTTGAAGATAGCGGAATTCCTGGACCTGCCGACTCCCGATCGGCACCCCTTCCTTCCGGTTCTGCCGGATCGACGGCACAATGTCGAAGCCACGCTCGCCCGGGAAGGCCTTTCACCCGGTGAACCCTTTGTCATTATTCACCCGGGTGCCCGCCGCCCCTATAAAAGCTGGCCCCGGCCGTGTTTTGCCCGACTGGCCGACGCGATTCGGACACGATTCGACGCCAAAGTCGTCCTCAGCGGCAGCCGCGAAGATATGCCGATAGCCGGTTCCATTGAAAAGGCCATGGAAACCGCCCCTGTCAATTTGGCCGGAAAAGTGGACTTGGCCGATCTGCCCGCATTGATTCAAAAGGGTCTCTGCCTGATCGGAAACGATTCGGCGCCCATCCATATCGCCACGGCCGTGAAAACGCCGACCATTTCTCTTTTCGGTCCGACCCGTTGGGAAGACTGGGCGCCCAGACGCGATTCCGATCGCGTGCTGGCGGCGGAATATCCATGCAGGCCCTGCGGTCATTCGAAGAAGGAATGCCCCCTGAAAGATGAATACTGCATGCATTCCATCCCCTATGAAGAGGTGTGGTCGACCCTAGAAAATCTCTTTAATTCAGGAAATCAATGATAAACGATCCCTCTGAATCCAGACCGGTCTCCGAAGACCACAATCCTCTGATCAGCATTATTATTCCGGTCCATAACCGAGAGAAAATGGCGTCGGAGGCGGTCCAAAGCGTATTTCACCGGCCGTATCCTCTACCGGATGCTGACGAAATAATCTGCAAAATCAGAATGCGATTTATAGCCCGGTGACCGATCTCAAGGCGATCAGCGGTTTTCGAAGAATCTGCATGGCCATCACCGTGGAGGGACCATACACCTTGGAGGCGCCCTTCTGACCCGGCTGAACGTCCGGCGAATCCCCCACCCAGATGGCCTCGGCCAGAACCGACGGTACCTGATTTTCCGACAGTTTCACCTCGAATCCGATTCGGATAATGACGGCCGGATGGCTGTTGAGCGGGTCACTGTCCAGGCGAATGGATACACGAGCCCCTTTTTTAAGAAAGCCGACATCTCCTGCCGGCACCATGATGCGGATTTTGGTCTGGGAAGGATCGGCCACGCTCATCACCGCCTGACCGGTCTGAATGGCCGCTCCGATCAGCGAATCCGGGTCATCCAGGATCACCACCCCGGGTTCGGCGGTTCGAACATCGGCCCGTTTCTGCTGGTTGGCGAAAAACTGCACATCGGCTTCGGCCCGTTCTACCTCCAGTTCCGCCACCGGCAATTCGGCCCGTGCTTCGGGGTCCCGATGGGCCGCCCCTTCCAGCCGTAAGAATTTGGCTTTGGCCACCGACACATTGCGGAACGCCTCGTCCAGTCGTTTATCCAGGACCCGGGAGTCGTACCGGAAAAGAATGTCCCCCTTCTCCACCCATTGTCCGGGTCGAACATAGAGTTCTTTTAAAATCCCCTCCATGGGCGCAAAAATATGGTGCGGTCGGTCCGGCACGACCCGTGACGGGGCGGTAACGCTCGAGGTCACCGGCAGCGCCAGAAAGATCAACAGCGCCAGAATCACCGCGGCTTTGGTGAATCGTTTCCGAGCGCGGGTTTCGGGCCGGGATCGGTTCAGGCCGTGGCCCAGAAAAAGAGCGGCATGCTGAAGCAGCTCGATGTCCGCCTTTTCCCAAGGTTGGTTGTGCCAGCGTTCCAGCCAGAGGGCGTATTTTGCCGGTACATCGGCATCCCGGCTGAGCCAGAGCGGCAGCCACAAAATTCGAGTGCCGCCCATCGCCTGCTGAACTTTTCGTAAATAAGGGGCCGCCTCTTTTCCCTGATCGGGCACCGCAGGAACCACCACCGCTTCGGGACGTTCTCGGAACCGCCGTCGAACCGTTTCCACCGCATCCCCAAAAACGCTGTCCTGGGCTGCCCCGCCTCCGCCGGTGACCGCAAGGATCGGGTTCTTTCCCTTGGTCCGAACCAGGACCGCCCGGTCCACCCGCACCAGTTCGGAAATCCGGTTGACGGTGAGGGCCGCCGCCTCCTGAGGAACCGGGGTGGAGAAGACCGCCGAACAGAGTCGTATGAATCGGACCAGGACCTTTTCCCGGGTCATTTCCTCCGATCCCGGCCTGGTGGGCGGCGTTGCAGCACCGGGGGTGGAACCGGGTGGAATCGATCGGCCGCCGGAATCCTTTCCGGGACCGTTTCGGGAAATTTGGAATCTCGGTGGTCTATTGGTCAATCCGAACTTCTCCTTTCATTCCGGGCAACAGTTTCTGGTCCCCTTTTTCGATCGTCCATATGACCTGGGCGGTATTGCTTCGCTCATCCACCTCCGGGGCGACGGCAAACACTTTTCCCGCCACCTCAACCCCCAGATCGTGGACATAGAAAGGGTGGGAAGCCCCTTTTTCCAGCGAGACCGCCAGATGGGCCGGTATATTGGCCACCGCCCGAATATCCTCCAGGTTGACCACCTCCACGACCGGCTGACCGGCGGTCACCCATTCATGGGGCTGCATGTGACGGCGTACGACCATGCACCCGAAGGGCGCCCGAATATAGGACTGATTGATCAGCCGTTGCACCATCTCCAGATCGGTGCGGGTGACGTCCCGCTCCATTCTGGCTTTGGCCACATCCTCGTTGGTCGCCAGCCCCCGCTGCTTCAGATTGGTCAAATCTTTGACCTGAACATCCAGATGGCTGAGGGCCTGTTCTTCCCGTTTCTTGCGCAGCGCCAGTTCCCCGGTATCCACCTTGGCGATGACGCTGCCTTTTTTAACCGGGCTGCCCACCTCGTATTCCAGTTTGGACAACACCCCGGCCCGTTCCGCGGAGAGCACCGCCTTGGATTTCGCCTCGAAAATGGCCGGGTAAACGGAACGGTCGGTAGCGGAAGCCTGTTCCGGCACCTGGTTTTGGCGAAGGGACTCCTGGGAGAAACCGGTACTCGGCCGGATCATCAGCAGAAAAGCCGCAGAGATTAGAACCAAAACAAAACGTCGTAACCCAGATTTTGAATGCATCATTATCCTATTCCTTTTTTTACAAAAGTCCTCTTTCAAATAAATTTTGCCACACCCATTCCCATCCCTGCTTGAGAATGGAGCGCCCTTCGCTCTTCAGCCAGATCCATCCCGGCATGCCGTGGGACATCCAGGCCGGGACTTCATCGATGGCGAAGGTGAAGGCAAAATAGGCATCCCGGGCCCTTCGGCCGAAAGAATCCTGTATGGACGCGATCGGCCCGCCCGCGACATCCAAAAGGCTTTCATTGGGAAGGGTCTGAATCGGGAAAACCCCCTTCTCAAGGATTCGGGCTTCCAACACAGGGGCTTCCGGCCCGGCAAAATGGACGGTCGCCGGCCGGTCGGCTTCCGCTTCCAGACGGCTCCTTCGTTTCTCATGGACAAAGGCTTTGAGTTCATGGGCATCCGGATCGGCTACCGTGAACAGGTAGGTCCCTTTGGCGACAGAGGCTTCAGGGTAGAGATCTTTGTTCACCTCCACAACCCGTCCGGTAATCGGTGAATGAATTTCCAACTGGGCGATCGCCTGGCGGTATTTGTCGATGGCGGCCAACATTCGCTCTTCTTCCGCCATCAGCCATTGCCGATAGGCCCCCTGTTCTCCGCCCCCGCCCAGGCTTCGAATGGAAACCCGAACCCCCGCCAGATCGAACTGCGTCTGTTGCAATTCATATATCAGCTGCTCGCTGCTGATCCGGGCCAGGAGTTCCCCCGCTTGAATCCCCTGCCCTTCTTCGGGCAACTTCATGGCGAGTCGACCGGCGGAGGCGGCCTCAATCCGGGTGGCGTTTTGATATAATAACAGGGCGGGTACATGCGCCGTGTAGGGGATGGGAATGATCAGTAGGCTGAACAACCCGAAGAAAACGGCCGCACTGACCGCAAGCCTCAATTTAGATCCCAAAAAGCGACGGTTGCGTGCGACCGCCTGAACCTCCACCCACAAGGGGCGGATCAAAAACAGCCACACCTCGACAAGAAGGATCACAAGCCCAAGAGCGGGAAAAAAAAGGTAATAGACGGCGATGGCGATGGAAAACCCCACAAAGATTCGGTACATGCCGGCCAGAAAACCATAAATGATCAAACCCCGGCGGTTGGGATGAATTTCGGGAACCGGGCCCTGCCAGTCCAATAACAAGCGGCGAAGCGCATGACGAAACATGGCGAAAGCTCGGGGGCGAAGGTTGTCCACTCCCCAATAATCCATCAGTACATAGTAGCCGTCATACCGCATAAAGGGATTCAGATTGATAAACAAGGTCGACACCAGCGAGGTGCCCGACAGGAAAAACATCAGGCTTCGCAGAATGCCGTCCGGCAGGAAAGCCCATGCCGACAGAGCAATACCGCCGACCGCCAGTTCAAAAAGCACCCCCGCCGCACTGACCCGTATGCGGCGCCGGCGATCCGGAATTTTCCAGGCATCGGTGGTGTCGGTGTAGAGCAGCGGCCAGATGACGATGAAAAACAGACCCATGCTGCGCACGTGAAGGCCATAGGACTTGGCGGTATAGGCGTGGGCGAATTCATGGCCGGTTTTCAACAAAACCAGACAAAAAATAAATGCAAGGCTTCCCTGGGGTGTAAAGAGGTAACTGGCGGTGCTGAGGTACTGCTCAATCTCCTGAAGGGTCAGACCGAGCCCGACAATGCCGCAAATCAGGTATACCCATTTCAGCGGCGCGGTCCAGAGAATCGAGACCATCGGCAGGGTGCGCCGAAGAAAGGCATCGGGCCTCAGGAGCGGAATCCTAAAAAAGATTTGCCCCTGAAGAACCTGATGAAGAAGAGAGGAATTCGTCGGGGCTTGCGACCCGGCCTCCTGCTCGATGACCCGGTCCGCCGGCAACACCGCCAAATGCTCCCGCTGAAGCATGGTGATGAAACCGACGATTTCCTGAATGGAAGGGCGAAGGGTGGTGGTGTTATAGAGCTTGCGGACCGCCGATTCGAGATCCGGCTCCGTCGTCAGCCGGTAGAGCAATTCTCCTTCGGCATGGCCCAGCCGGAAGTTGTTGCCCCGGACCGGATCTTCCAGCACCCAGGAGCGCTGTCCGTCAAAGTCGAGGGGCCCCGGATATAATACCAGATCGGGCCGAAGGCCCATCCATGGATGTTCCAGGAGGAAATCGATCGGTTGTGTACCGCCGGATTGGCTCCCGGGTGCGGTGGGTGCCGCACTGTGGATGGTTTTGGTTGGGTTCATGGGTCAAATCCAGCTAATTCGAATGGATACAGGTCCGCTTCATTGGCGTGATCGCCGTCGATCGATTCGATTGATGAAACCGGATTTGACCCCCCATTCTTTGAAATACCCGCTCGCTATCTGCCGGTTTTGTCGAGGTGTTCTCTACCGGCGAAAAAGGTCCGTTTCACCTCGCCCGGGTCCAATTCATTGAACCCTTCTTTCCCGGCTTTTTCTTCGAAAACCTCGGGGGGCTGGGGCTGTTCCTTCATGCCGCCGAGATCCCGTTGAAATGCGTTCGCCTGGACATTAAAGCCCGGGTCGCCCTGCTCCCGCAGAAAGAGTTGTGAGTATAGATCGTATTCCTCGTCCAGGTGTTCATAAGGGGGTATCCATCCCAGATCGGTGAAGTCTGTCCAGGTGATGGAACCGAACTGGGCCTCGGGATCACGGGTGTTAGCGAACCGGCAGCCGAGATGAGAGCGAAGCGATTCCTCGATAGAACAGAAGTCGAAGAAATCCCGACCCGCCAGCGCTCGGGCTTCAAAGAGCGGTCTTCCGACGCCTTCGGTAATTCCAACCGGCCCGGGAAGTCTGACCGCCTCGAGGGTGATTCCGTCAATGTCGCGGCCTTCGGGGCGGGTGATCGGTAGGAACGGGACATCGGGGGTTCCCGGGATTTCAGGGACGACGTCGGTGTCGGATTCGGTCACCCGAATAATGATGACATCTTGATCCTCTAAGGCAGTCGGATCCTGAGGGGTGCCTTCATTCGGAAATGGGGGCACTTGGCCGTTTTCATCCAATGAAATACCAATCAGCCCCTCACAATTGGCTTGGACATTGTCAATGGGATGAACGCCTGAATATCCTTGGTCATTGACAGTAATACTTAGGCGATCCTCTCCGGAAAAATCAGTCAAAGGCGTATAGGTCAGCCCCTGAAGCGCCGCATTGACCTGGGCAACGGTTCCCTCAATGGTCACAATGGAACCGCCGTTGTTGTTAATTTCAGCGCCGCTGCCCTCTCCGGCAATTTGAATGACTCCGAAATCGGATCGAAGCGTCACCAGCACTTGTCCGTCTCCCACATCCACGTCACGGATAGAGATATTATCGATATCGATTGAAGTATTGGTCGGTGCGACGATTTGCCCGGGCAGTTCATTGATGGGTGCATCGTTGACCGGCACGACATTCGCCAGAGCTTCTTCACCACCCGTTCTCCCTTCCGTGTCCGTGACCTGGTAGGTAATGTTCCGCTGGACCGAGTTTGGCGCTTCGGAGGTGTTTTCAAAGGTGACGGTCCGCAATACCTGTTGGTAGGTTTCAGCAGTAGCCGCCCCCGTCAGGGCCAGAACGCCGTTTTGATAATTCATTGAAATATTGGTCCCCGACACATCCGCGTTCAGAACATCCTCCGGTTGAACATTGGTTATCGCAACCCTGAGTTCTTGAATCATGCTGCCGGTCGGCGATTCTACCGAGGCGGTTTCGGCGATCAATACCGGTCCGCAGTTTTCGATAAAGGTATTGATATCATCTACATCCTCGACAGTTGGACCCGGAAGTATGTTCACGAAAGCGACCGCAACATTGGAATCTTTGATTGCACAGGTATTCCCTCCATTATCAGTCGCCTGGAACTCGATTTCCCGGGTGTATATCTGATCCTCAGAGAAGGTATCATTGGAGTTTGAATACGTAATGGTATTCAATACCTGTTGATAGTTCTGTATTGAATCCACACCGGACAGCAACAGGGTCCCGGATGAAGGATTGTAATTTCCCGATATATTGGTTCCGTCGGTATCGAAATTCAAAACATCGCCGTTGCCCATGTTTCTGATTTCAACCCGCAATGCACTCAATTGGGTATCATCGATGTCGAGCACTATGCCGCTATCCGTCAAAAGAACGCCATCGGACCCGGCCGGGTATGTCGTCTGAAAATCGACCGGAGGGGGCGGTGTGCCGTCTTCGGGGGTTCCATCGGTGGAATCGAGATCCAGAACCGGAGGTTCATTAATTTCCATCTCAACTGTTCTCGTTACGGAGTCGGTTTTAAAACCACCCCCTGGACCACCTCCCACCCCCCGAGAGTTTGCATCCCTAATAGTAATGGTGATCTCACGGGAACCTGGGTCGACTTCAGCTCCTGTATTATTGTAGGTCACCGATTCCAAAGCGGCCACGTATGCCGCTTCGCTTGCTGTACCGGTCAGGGTAAGCGTGCCGGTCGCGGAAATCCAACTACCGGTGATGTTCGAAGTGCCAGTGAATTCCAAAACATCTTCTCCACGGATATATCCATCGGTGATCTGAATTACCGCCCGTGTCATGTTCTCATCATCAACATCGCTTAACTGGAAATCATCTCCCAGCGGGATCGGTCCGCACGCTTCAACGTATGTTACAACCCCAGTTTCCGGTTCCAGATCGGGCGCATCGTTGATTGCGTCTACAAAAACCCCTCGCGAGGCCGGATCACTGGTTTCACCGGTTTCATCCGTTACAGTGAATGTGACGGTGCGAACATTTTCATTCGGGTCATCACCGTCCAAAACTCCGCCCACATGTTCAAAGCTGATAGTACGCAAAGCCGCCTGATATTCCGCTACAGTGGCGGTTCCCCTCAGAGTCAGAGTGCCGATGCTTGGATTCCAACTGCCGGTGATACCGCTTTGGTCCGTGAACCTTAGGACATCCTGCCCTCTTGCGTCATTTTGGTAATTTCCGGTGATTTGAACCGTAGCGCGGCTCAGTTCTTCGCTGTCAATGTCCGACACCTCAACCAGAGGATCTACAACCACGGGTGGGTCGTTTTCAATATACTCTGCATTCCCTTCTGATGTTTCCACTTCCGGTTTATCTGGTACCGACAAAACCGTGATCTCCACCGTTGCGATATTGGACAGATTGTTTTCACTTTGCTGGTCATCCACTTGAAACTGGAATTCATCAGGACCGAAATAATTCGAGTCCGGGACATAGGTATACTGCCCGGTATCGGGCTCAAAATTGGTGATGGTACCATGTTCCGGTCCTTCGACTATCCGAAATACAATCGGGTCATTCTCCACCGGGTCATCACCTTGCAGCCTGGCGGTGATGGGTGTGTCTTCTTCAGTAGTGATTTCATCATTAAAAGCAACGGGTGGATCATTCACAGGCAAAATATCCAAAATGAAACTATCCATTCCGACATTTCCGTCCTGATCCCTGGCAACGACGGAAATACCTATGCCGTCGCCGAACTGGTCTTCATGGGGTGTGATATTGATCGTCCATATATTCCCCACTCCCGAATAAACAGCAGAAACATCGTTTACGATGTTTTGCGGGTCTGTAACATTCACGTTTACATTCATCTGGGAAGACGGGGTCTGGCCATCCCCGTCACGGAGTGTAAAATTCAGAGAAAGCACTTCATCTTCAAAACCGACGACACGGTTGGGAAGGGATGGAACATTAGGATCCGGAGGATCCGGCGTGGGGAAAATGGGGCCTTCCTGAAGACTGCCCAGGTACGAAGGAAGCAAATCGAAATTCAGCGGCGGTGAGGCCTTCAAATCTCCGTCCCCATCGGAAGAAACTTCCAGATCCCAATCTCCGTTATTCCCGGTAACATCGTTCGATCCGAATACAACCGCCCCCGTAACTTCTGATAAATGATCCAAAAATCCACGGCCGTATTTCGGATCCTCTGCAACTTCACAACCATAGATATAGATGCGGCCGTCATCAGACATGGCATCATCCAAATCTGCCCATGCGCCAGCATTATCCTCTATGTTTTCGGCGGTGATCATTTCGTTTCCGAGATTAAAATACCCATCTCCGCCGTGGGAAAGGACAGTCAAAGAATTGACCGACTGATCATATTCCCGGGAAAGATCGGTCACCCGCTTGACCACTTCTTCGGCAGATTCGGTATCACCATTATAGATGATGACCACGGCTTCCGGATTTGCCGCTTCCGTAAGTTCTTGGTAATCAGGAAGGTTATCGGAGACGAGCACGATGTCCAGGGGCTCGGATGAGGAGGCTTCAGGCAAATCCGCCAAGAGAGCGGCGGCTTCGGCGGCGGCGGCATAATGGATCGCGTCTTTGCCCGGATCGGGAACATCGCCATTTCCATTGCCGTTTTCAGGTCCGTGCGGGTCATGAGCATCTGCGTGCTCATTGTGTTCGCTCGCGCTGGCTATGCCGGCGCCGTCCAGAACGATCCTGTTTTCGAGTTTGATAAGATTCAGCATGTCTTCACCTCCCTGTATCGATTACCGGTTTCCCATATCAGCTGTCTGGAATCGGTTGCCGGCTAATTCGAGAGCAGACCGACAACCGCCGGATGTCTTCCGTATGTATGAATGATTACCAGTGGACGCTGTGAGGGGCGATCACCCAGGAATCCATTCCGTGCGTCTCCAATTCCTGGGCCAGATTCTTCGCCTGGTTTTCCGTAAGCCCCAGTACCCGGACCCGGTTGAACAATTGGCCGTGAACTCGCTTGGTGGTAATGATAGCGTCCCGACTATCCATCAGGCGGGTGGGAAGCCCTCCGACCTCCGCCAGCCGTTTGGTCGGTCCGGCCGGCTGAACGAAGGCGCCCATCTGAACCTTCCAGAGAAAACGATCCGAAGCGGGTCCGGCATAGCCCGGTGGAAATTCTTCTCTGACGACTTCTTCCCCGGTCATAAAGGGCGGGGCGGCATCCCCCCAGGTCTGGAGGTCTTGTTCCATCGGCGCCGTATTTTGGCCGCCGCCGATATCGCTGACCGACATGACATCGCCGGCGCCGGTGGATGCGACCCAAGTGCCGTCGCCCTGCACTCCGTTGGTGATTTCCACAAACGAATGGCGCCCGACACCGCAAATCGGGCAGATCTCAGGCGGTTCGGGCCCGGTATGGACATATCCGCATTCCTGGCAGCGCCATTTCTTCATTCCAGTGCCGGCGGTGTATTCATACCCTCCGCCCTCGGAATTGGCCGATGCCAGCAGACCGTTGTCGCATTCCAACGGGTCCATGCCGATGCTGACACACAGCCGTTTATGGGCAACGAGGAGGTCCACCACCGCTTCATCCCGGCGAAGCTTGGCCGCCATCTCTTCCAGATTGCGCTGGGTCACCGCCAGTTCGGGGAGCCGTCCGGCCCGATTCTTTTCTTCGGCCATGCCGAACAAATCAGAGGACAATTTGTAGGTTTCATCCAAAAGCCGGAATCGATCCACTTTGATGGCATAATCCAGAAGCGCGATATGAACCTGGGTGATCACCCCCACCGTGGTCATCAACCGTTGCGACTTGGCCATTTCCACAGCCCTCTTTTGCCCTTGAAGCGCCACATATTTTGCAGGCAGATCCAACAGTTCCAGCCCGACACCGGCGCCGATGGTATTCCAATTATTGGACAGCAAGAGGCGATTGTCTTCATAGTGGGTCCCGGCGAAAATGCTGAGCCCCGGGAACATGGCCAACACCTTGTTTTTGGCCTCTTCCTTCTGAATCAATACCTGCATATCGCTGGCGAACAGCTCCGGCCGATGCAGCAGCGCATATTCTTCCAGGGTGTCGATATTCAGCTCTTTGGTGTGGGGCAGCTTGGCAATCACCGGTTTCAGGGGCGGCCGGGCGAGAGTGAACTGAACATTCTGGTTCAGACCCATGAGACGGGCCAGCTCCAACCGCTCTCGGGAGAGATTGGCCTGAAGCTGACGAATCGTCAATTCGAGTTCCTTGAGCCGCATTTCGGCATCGGCCGCCGCCATCCGGTCCATGGCGCCGCCGGCCACGGAACGCTCCATATTCCGCTTCACCCGTTTGAGGTTGTCTTCCACCACATGAACATAATCGAGGGCGTCCTCCACCGCGGCCGCATTCCAGTAGGCCCGGGTCACATCCAAGGCCAGCTGCTGGGCCTGCCGCATGCGTTGTTGCCTCAGAACCTCTTCCCGCATTTCGGAAGCTCCCGCCCGGACATACTGCATCAGGGTATCCAGCACGTTCCAGGTCAGGACCAGGTTGGCAAATGAGTTTTCTTTGAGTTCGGAAACCGTAAAATCCGGCTGATCTTCATCAATCAACCAGTTGTATACATCGCTCCTTCGAAGCACGTCCCGCCGACGCCAGGAGGCATCCGCCCTCAGACTGGGAAGCATTCGAAGCTTTTCCACGAGGGTTTCTTTATCTGTAATGTCCTCGTTCAACTTGGCCACACGCAGCTCAAGGTTGTTCTCCAGGGCATACAAAATGGCATCTTCCAGGGTCAGCGGCTGCTCCCCGAAATTGCCGTATTCCATAGCGGGTTTGATGAGCTCCACGTCCTGCCGGGCATTTTCTTCCCGCTGCGCCTCCATCTGCTGAGGCGTCGGCATTTGTGCACAACTGCTTAACATCACAGCCGAAATCAAAACCATGCACAGCAGCAGAAAAACCTTTCCCGTTCCCCACCACCGAAAAAACTTGTCCGTTTTTTTTCTTTCACCCATAAGTTTCTCCGTCCTCTTGGCTGGCATTTGTGTTATTTCCTTTCCTGAGCTGATTCCCTGGCAATTCCAATCCTTACCGCTGAAACTCGAACATTTTCGCCCCTCATCCTGAATGCACTGGATGAACGGATTTCATTCCGGCCTTTTCATATGGATTTTTCTCATACTACCTATTCAAATCCCGCTCCACTTGTCAAGTGAATTCCTCACATCGATTCTTCTGAACCATAGAAAAATCAAGCAACTGGAAGAAAAAAACGAAGCCAGGGGTAGAAATACCCTACTTCCGGGGGGCGGTTTCTTTGCAAATTTCAATAGACCCCCCATGTACCGGAGAGATAATATCGATACAAGACCGGATTGACTTCGGTGTTGATTCGAATCTCGTCCGGGAAATCGGTTTCCAGCATCCCTTTCCCGAAATGGGTCATGGAGATCACCGCGTCCCGGTTGAGAAAATGTGTCTCTATGTCGGCAAACCTCAATTCCGTTAAACGGGATCTGAGGCCATCTTCGCCCATTTCCCCTTCGTCCACCCCCAAAACCCAACCCCACTCCCCCATGGTGGGGATTTGATTGTGATAGGGGATCGCTGAAAATCCGGCGGAGCGCACCGTTTTCAGGATACACAAAAAGGCCTTTCTGGAAAAATAGGGACTGGTGGCCTGGGTCACCATCACCCCGCCCCGAACCAGATGAGAGCGGAGCTTGTCATAAAATTCTCTGGAGTAGACGTGCATCAAATCGACCGTATCCGGGTCCGGCAGATCGACGATAATGACGCCGTAAAGCCGCGAATCGGTATCCAGAAACGTCGATGCATCGCCGTTGATCACCTCGACCCGGGGGTCATGCAAGGAACCCCGATTCACGGACAACAGGACGGGGTGGGTTTTCGCCAGCTTCGTCATGGCCGGGTCGAGATCCACCAGACGAAGATGCTCCACCCCCGAATGCTTCAGGACCTCCCGGGCCGCAAGGCCGTCTCCGCCCCCCAGGATCAGGACGTTTTGCGGGGCCGGGGAAAGCTTGACGGCCGGATGCACCAGGGGCTCATGGTATTTTTCTTCGTCAAAGGTGGAAAACTGCTCCTGACCGTTGATGTAGAGCCAGTAATACTCCTTCCACCGGGTCATCACGATTTTCTGATACGGGGTTTGGGCCGAATAGACCACCTTGTCCCGGTATTTTACCTGTTCCCCGTATAGGATCAACGGTTTGGCCACCATCCCGAGCACCACCAGAAAGGCCAAAACCGTTCCGAAGGCGGATACGAGAAGCCGTTTCCTGTACAGCAACCCGTAAAACCGCCACAGGATAATGGACGCAACAAAGAAGTTGACTGCTCCCAGGAGGATCGGTGTATAGGTCAATCCCAGATGGGGCAGGGCCACGAAGGCGAAGATCAGACCGCCCAGAAGCGCGCCGTAGTAATCCTTTTCCATCACCCCGGAGATGTTGACCCGAAGCTCCTCATAGGCTTCATTGATTCGGGTCACCAAGGGAATCTCGAAGCCGATCAGATTTCCGATCAAAAAGGCCTGAAAATAGATGACCAACTCGATGTAATCGGTAAAAGCGGCAAAGCTGTATGCCACCACGGCGGATATCGCGCACAGGACGGAGAGTGAAAACTCCGTCAGAATAAAGGCATCCAGAAGCCGGTGATGAAAATGCCGGCTGATGCGGCTGCCCACCCCCATGGCGAAGAGCATCAGGGACATGATGATGGTCCACTGAAAGACGGCGTTTCCCACCAGATAGGTCGCCAGGGTGGACAGAACGAATTCGGCGACGATTCCGGCGCAACCGGTGGCGAACAGAGCGACTTTTAGGATGAAACCGATACCGAACGGTTTAGACACACCAACTGATGACAAACGATGCACCAATGTACGAGAGGGCCTCGATATAGGCGGCGCCGACATTCGGCTTTTCCTGGGTGGCGATTTCATCCGTCAGCTTGACCGTCGGAAGCAGAACCTTATCGGTCAACAGGCGGACCAGAGGCAGCATGACCAGCCCGGACAGAGCGATAAACAGGTAGGCCGGAAGGTCCTCCGACCACTCGACAAAATCCCGCTCCGCGGCCAGACCCACCACAATCCCCATGGAAATCAGGGCGCCGGCGAAACTCACCCCGGCGGCGATATTGTCTTTTTCGATCTGTTCGTGAATATTGTAGGGGGTGATCCGGTTGTAGACCCAGGCGGCGATGATCAGCATCAACTGGCCGATGGCCCAGAAGGCGACGGCGGTCCAGATATTCCCGCCGGTTCCGGTGACCGAGCCGAAGACGATGACCCCCGAAGCGATGCTGACCCCGGCCGACACCGCGCCGGTGCCGGGGTTCTGATCCCGAATCAGCTCATCACTGGTGTTGAAGGTATACAGAATCAGTTTGTCGCAGACATACCAGGAAACATTCAATAAAATGACCGCCAGAATCCCGTAGATGCACAGATCGATGAGATCATCCACGATTCCCCGGGTCGGTCCGGCCAGCGCACCGCCGATGGCCAGCACCAGACCGAAATAATACCCGGCCACAGCCAGACAGAGGGCGGGGTTGTCCCGCTCCACCAGTTCATAGGTGAGGTTGTATTCCCGGTGCAGAAGATCATTCACCAGTTTGCCCAGGAGGAAGAGCAGATAGAACACCGCTATGTAAAGCAGCGCCGTAACAAGATCATCCAGTATATACATGTCTATTTCCCCCGCCCGCCGGACCGCCCCCGAAGATTGGAACGGGTTCGGCCGACTCTTTTGCTGACCTTGTCCATGAAAGAGGTGCTCTGAATGCGGTTCCGGGCCATGCGCCTCTGGTAAAAATCGGGTTTGGCCTGTTTGACGATGGCGCCGGTGGTTCCGTATTGATTGTTGCGCCCGAAATAGGGAATGTTCCGGGACCGGTTGTACCGATACGCGTCATAATCACCCCGGTAGACGGGTCGGTACCAGCCCCCGAAAAGATTGCTCAGCATGGCATATTTTCCATAAAATTCCCAAAAAGACCGGCCTCTGTCGTCGTTCCGCCAGCGCCCGTATCGGGTGTCTCCCACATATTGGTAGCCCGGTGGAATGGGCTCGGTGATGGTTTCGCCTTCTTTCTTGGCGGCGAGGACCATTCCCATAAAAGGCTCATTGGCCTGGTAATATTCCTCCGGCACCTGCAGCCAGTCGGTGACCGCGGCGTCGTCTCCCTGAACGACGCGATACCGGTGGTAGTAGTCTTTGAAAAAATTCCCCTCTTCCTTCATATTCTCCAGTATGATAGAATATGTAGGCGCATCGGACAGGGATGCCTGAATATTCTGAATGGGCAGCGAGTCGCCCCCGCACCCGACCAGAGAAAAGAGCAGCACCGGAAGCAGGCAAAGGATGAAACGACGGGTGGAAAGATCAAAAAAGGTATGCATGGAATATTCCTGTGAAAGTTGAAGAATGTTCAATGAATTCACTTTCTGAGGCATACCAGAAATCAGGGGGAGGGTCAATCCCCTACCCGCTTCGG
>CAZNLT010000010.1:43566-58844 GCA_964573705.1 uncultured Desulfobacterales bacterium | reverse complement strand
AGTTTGGAGATGATCTGCGAATAATTGGAGAGTATGGCATTACGATGGTAAAGGGTGAATATCGTTTCCGCGCTGATGTCAGGGACCCATCTGGAATGGAACTATAAAATTTACATGGAGCCGAACCATTGAAACCTGAAATTGTCATTCGAAGCGAAACCGACAGGGACATAGACGCGATCACCGAACTGACCATCGCCGCATTCAAAACCCTGGCGGTCAGCAATCAGACGGAGCCGTTCATTATCCAGGCGCTGCGTGAAGCCCGGGCCCTCACGGTATCCCTGGTTGCGGAACTGGATGGCCGTGTGATCGGACATATCGCTTTCTCTCCGGTGACCCTTTCAGACGGCACCCCGAACTGGTACGGACTGGGGCCGGTGTCGGTACTGCCGGAATATCAGCGGCAGGGCATCGGCAAGGCCCTGATTGAAGAGGGGCTTTCACGGTTGAAAGAGCTGAATGCCCGGGGATGCTGTCTCGTCGGGCATCCGGAGTATTACAGGAAGTTCGGGTTTGACAATCCCCCAGGGCTTGCGCATGAAGGCGTGCCGCAGGAGGTCTTTTTTGCTCTGTCTTTCGATGGGCATCCGTGGGAAGGGTCGTGTTTCACGAACATGCTCAAAGAGTATGCCAAGATGGCAGCCGACTACCCCGAGATGACCGGTCAATTGAGAGCCGCCCTGGAGGCCAGTGCGGCCATGATGATGAGCAACAATCCCGAAGCGGTTTCTGAGTTTCGCAAGGTCGCCAAAGAGGTGGACGCGTTTCTGCATGCCTGCCAGACCGGTGAAATCGATCCACGCACATTATGGGAGCGTTTGGACAAAGAGGTATGAACAATCGACCTTGACCATCGTTTCGGCCAGAATTGAATAAGGGATAGGCCACCCCAGGATATTTTCCCGGGCCGGGAAGCTGTTTGAGCGGATGCGAGTTCTTGCCGGGCCGGGAAAATATCCTGGGGTGGCCGAAACGGTGATCATGGCCGAACAATCACTACCGGGGAACCGACAGCGTGTAAATCCTACCTCTATTCTGGACTGAGGAGGTGCCGAAGAATCGGCATTTCTGCCCTGGTGCATGTTGACGATATTATTCAAAAAGTGAAAGCTTCTGAGGGGTGCCATTGCAAATAAGGGAAATAGTGAGCCCTATCCAAAATAAAGAAGTGATTGCAAGAGGGACATCGGTAAAAATAAGAGGAAGACTTAAAAAACTGTATGGAGGCAGAAACTGGATCAAAATGAAAGGAATAGCCAGGGTAAAGCTTTCAGATAATTCCGTAAAAATGGCTGAAATCCATTGGTTTGAAGCTCACGGTATCGGAAAGAAAAATATAAAAGTCAAGTATTATCTGGGAGATTAATGATGGTAAATGAACTGAAAGGAAAACGCGTAGTTATTTGCATAGATAATAAAGGAAATGAAGCCTCTCTGGAAAAATGGAAAGTTTACCAATGCTTACCGGATGAGGAAGCTGAAAAGTACAATGAAATACGCGTAATCGATGAAGAGGGTGAAGGCTACCTGTACCCTTCAGATATATTCTCAAATGTTTCATTGGAACCGGCCATTGCAAAATTATTTTTTTTGCAGCAATCCAAGGATCATCAATGAATGATCTTCAGTCGAACTCGATAGCAGCACTTGCAGATACTGAATGATAGAAAAAAATTTCGACATCGCTTTCATCGCCGATCTGGCCCTGCGGGAAAAGCAGATTCAGCAGAACTACCGACCGATTATCGCCGTCCATAAATGGTTTGCCCGCCGGCCGGGGACCCTGTTCAGAGGGCTTCTTCTCTCCGAGTTTTCGGACCGGCCGCTTCAGGAGGTGTTCTACCAGGCCAATCGCTTCTCCGGCACCCAAGTGGCCGATCCTTTCATGGGAGGCGGCATTCCCCTCCTGGAGGCCAACCGGATCGGGTGTGATGTGACCGGGTTCGATATCAACCCCATGGCCTACTGGGTCGTCCGGCAGGAGATCGAACATCTCAACCTCGACGACTATATGGCGGCGGCCGATTCAATGCGGGAGATCCTGGAGAAGCAGATCGGGCATTTATACCGAACCCGCTGCACCGAGTGTGATTCCCAAGATGCCTCCGTCAAATATTTCCTCTGGGTCAAGGTGATCCGATGTCCGGAGTGCCGGGAAGACATCCGGCTTTTCCCCGGCCATCTGGTGGCAGCCGATGCCCGGCATCCGAAGAACGTATTCGTCTGTCCCGCCTGTGGAGAACTGACGGAGACCGACGACCGAAACAGCCCCGGCCGATGCGGTCACTGTTCGGAAGAACTGGCCCTAAACGGGCCGGCCAAAAGAGGCCGCTGCCGCTGTCGATACTGCCAATCCGAAGCCGCTTTTCCCAAAGCCGCCAACGGCCCGCCCCGCCATCATCTGTTCGCCCTCGAATATCACTGCCCACTTTGCAAAACCCATCGACCCGGCAGGTTTTTCAAAAAGCCCGACCCGGATGATCTTTCCAAATGGGCCGAAGCCGAAGCCGCCTGGGCGGAAACGGCACCGACATTTGTTCCGGATGATGCCATTCCTTCCGGGGATGAAACCAACCGGTTGCATCGATGGGGATATCGGTTCTACCGCGAAATGTTCAATGCCCGCCAGCTTCTTGGACTGGAAACCTCCGCTCGGCTGATTGCGGCAATCGAAAACGAAAGGGTGCGCAACGGACTGGCCACCAATCTTTCCGATCTGTTACGTTACCAGAACATGGTCTGTCGCTATGACACCCGGGCACTGAAATCATTGGATATTTTTTCGGTTCACGGCTTTCCGGTGGGGCTGGTTCAGTGCGAATCCAATCTCTTGGGCATCATGGCGCCGGGCGGAAACACCTGCATCGGAAGCGGCGGATGGGCCAATATCATCGAAAAATACCGAAAGGCAAAACAGTATTGTGATCGTCCCTTCGAGGTCAAACACAACGGCCGAAAAAAGTCGATCATTCCGATTCAAGGGGAATGGATCGGGGACCGGTTCAACGGTGCGGATTATGACCAGGTCCGCATCGTCAACCTTTCCTGTGAAGACGCCGCAACGGTGAAGCTTTTGCCGAATTCTCTGGATGCGGTATTTACCGATCCACCATATTTCGGAAATGTCCAATACGCCGAATTGATGGATTTCTGCTTTGTCTGGCTGAAACGCCTGCTCGGCCGGTCGGTTCCTGCCTTCCGGGGCAGCACCACCCGGAATCCGAGCGAACTCACCGGCAACGAAGACATGGGCCGCGGTCTGGACCATTTCACCGAAGGTCTTTCCGCGGTGTTCCAAAAAATGGCAGAAGCACTCAAACCCGGTTCTCCGCTGGCCTTCACCTATCATTACAACAAGATCGAAGCCTACTACCCGATTGCGGTAGCCATTCTCGATGCCGGGCTGACCTGTTCCGCATCGCTTCCCTGCCCGGCGGAAATGGGTGCCTCCATTCATATCAGCGGCACCAAGTCCTCCATTATCGACACCGTGTTCGTGTGTCGAAGCACCGGCCGGGTTTCAAAAAGTCAAATCGTCGATTCCCCCGCAGATGTGGCTCGGCTGGTCGAAGAAGATCTTCTCCGGTTGAAACTCGGGCATTTGAATCCCACCCTCGGAGATACCCGATGCATCACATTCGGCCATCTGATCCGGCTGGCGATCTGGTCTCTGCGGAAGGATTGGGATCGAAACGACCCTGTTTCCGAACGTATCGCCCGGGTAGGGGAGTGGATACGTCACTTCGGGGGGTGGGAAGTGGTGAGTGGATTAATAAATAACGACAAAAACCTTGCTGCTGGATTTGAAGCTGATCCGCTGTTTGCTCTTCGGGAAATTGATGTTCCATACGGAGTCGAAGATGACGAAATATCCTTTTGAAGCTGATTTTAATGAAATCGCCAGCGAGCCGGAAAGCTATGTGGATGCCGTCTTTTCCTGTCTGGAATCGGAATTTCTGGTCATGCCAAAAGGAGACGGGTTTGTGGAGTATGCCGTTTTTGAGCGTGGATATGAAATCCTAAAAAAAGCGTCCGCCGGTTTTTCCCGTCTTGATCCGGAGGAGATACTTCCAGTAGTTCATTCGGAACCGATTTCTCTGATAGTGCTGCGTGCCATGCTTGGATTTACTCCGCCGGAATGGGGATACATTACCACAAACGAGACAGGGGTTCCGGTACCTCAAGGGGCTGTCCGTTCGCTGGATCGCCGGGTGCGGATGAACCCGGAATCGGAACTTAAACCCAATGGACTGACCGGCAAAAGGATCAGAGTATTGGTGGAAACAGCTTGTCGCCTTCTGTCTTCCGGCGTCGAAGCGGTTGAAGATGGCCAACTGCATCGGCTGGATAAAGCCGATACCAAATACGGGAAGGACAGCATTCGGAATATGGCAACCATCGGAGTGCCCTATGCAATGCTTCTGTATGAGCGATTTCTGGGCAGACCTTTCGCTGGACATCGGGACTCGGTAAGTGAGATTATCGGCGGCGGGTTAGAATCTGCTATCGAAGATGTTCTTTCAAAAGCAGGGATCAGTTTTCGCAAAACCAAAAGGGCTGAAAAGATTGCCGGTTTCGATCAGACGCCTGATTTTATTATTCCCAGCGAGTTCAATCCTCAAGTCATCATTGAGGCCAAAATTACAGAAGATGATGGTACAGCCCGGGATAAGGTGACCCGAATCCAGCATTTGGGGGAATTGAGCCTTGCCGGCCGTTCCGTAGACAATCCGAGATACGAAGTCATCGCATGTATCGGCGGTCGAGGATTCGGGGTTCGCCGGGAGGATATGAAGAAAATGATTCTCGCCACAAGAGGGAAAGTGTTCACTTTGAAAACCATGGATAGGCTGATTGAATTTACGCGACTACATGAATTTTCGAGTATTGATAATTCAACTGCCGGCGAATAAAAAACGGTAACGCCTTTGCTTTAAATCCTGAAAATTTCGCCGAAAAGCTGAAAATCATCAATGAAGTACTGTAAAGGAAAAAAAGAGCTTTTTTCATTTTAAATCATTTATCGTCTCCAACGACATAAAATTTCATCCTGACAAAATCACGGTTAATATTTCATCCAAACCGATCAACGATTAGGTTGCAACCCGATGCGCAAAGAAACCATCACCGTCCACACCGGCACCTACCACGATGCCGAGACACGCGGCGTGAACACGCCGGTTTTCACTTCCTCTTCTTACGAATACCTGGAACGGGAGGACACCCCCTATCCGCGCTACTTCAACACCCCGAACCAGGATGCGGTGGTCCGCAAGATGTGCGCTTTGGAAGGCGCGGAAGACGGCCTGCTGTTCAGCTCCGGAATGGCGGCGGTCAGCACCGCCATCCTGGCGTTTGCCGGGGCCGGGGACCATATCGTCATGCTGGATGCTCTGTACGGCGGCACCCATGCCTTTGCCACCGATACTTTCGACAAGTTCGGCATTCAGTACACCTTTGTCGCCTCCGATGCCGAAGCCGTGGGCCGGGCGGTTACCCCGGCTACAAAGCTCATCGTCCTCGAATCGCCCACCAATCCGCTCCTGGAGGTCATCGACATTGCCCGGGTGGCGGAGATCTCCCGATCCAACGGCATCACCACGATTTTCGACAACACATTCGCCACGCCGGTGAACCAGAACCCGCTGGGGTTCGGCATCGATGTGGTCATCCACAGCGGCACCAAGTATCTGGGCGGGCACAGTGATCTGTGCTGCGGCATCGCCGTCGCCTCCCGGGAGCGGGCAGAGCATATCCGCGCCATGGCCCGCCATCTCGGCGGAAGCCTGAATGGACTGACCTGCTATCTTCTGGAAAGAAGCCTCAAAACCCTCGCGATCCGGGTGGAACGGCAGAACGAAAACGCCCTGCGGATCGCCGAATTTCTAACGGATAACCCGGTGGTTCGGCGCGTCAATTATCCCGGGCTGTCATCCCACCCCGCACATCTCATCGCACGGTCCCAGATGACCGGATTCGGGGGCATGTTGTCGTTCGAGCTGGATGAAACGCTTACCACCGACGTTTTCCTGAAACGGCTGAAGCTGATTCGACCGGCGGTCAGCCTGGGCGGGGTCGAGACCATCATTTGTGCCCCCAGCGACACCTCCCATGCCAAAATGTCTGCGGACGAGCGCCGGCGGGTCGGAATTTCAGACGGGCTTTTGAGATTGTCCGTGGGGATTGAGCATCCATCGGATCTGATGGAGGATCTGGATCAGGCGATGCAGGTTTGATGCGCGGACGACGGGCAAGCCCTATCGGTGGGCTTTTTAACACATTATCTACATGTCTTCCTGATTGATGAGAAAAGAAGGAAATTCAAAATGAAGAGAAAGCTGATGATAGTGATCGCCGGGCTGATCTGCCTGGCATTTCAGGGATGCACCGTCCGAGCCTGGTTCGGCGGGCTTCAGGAAAATGCGCACCAGGACTGCTACAGATACGCCACCCCGGCTGAAATCCAGGATTGCCTGGACAGCGTAAACAGCATCACCTTCGACCGCTACACCGAAGAGCGCAAAGAAATGATCAAGGAACCCGGATAAATCCGCGCCCCATTCCGAACGCCGAGTCGAGTCTCCACCCGTCAAACAGACGGCGGCGGCACTTAAAATGAAAAGAAATAAGAGAAAGCGATAAAAATCAAACCGGCGACCATGAAGATGACGGGGCCGGCGGCCGGGCCGTGTTCCAAAGCGCTGAAGGAAGGATCGTCCGGGTCATAGATGACCTCAGCGGGGGTTCCGGGCTGATACTGTTTGACGATCTCCGGCGCATCGCCATCGCTGCCGCCGGTAAAGCGGAAGCGGTCCCCTCGGTACTCCTGCCCCTTCACGGTATACCGGTATTTGACCGTTACAAAATCTTCATCGATCCCGGTCACCGCGCTTTCCAGAATTTCACCGTTTGCCCGCGGCCAATACTGTGATTTTCGGCCTTGAAGGAACCCTTTTAAACCGGCCCCGAAGGCCAACAGGCCGAGGACCCAAAAGATGATTTTTGCAAACATCGGCGACATGGATTGCCTCCTTTCTGATGGGCTCAGGTTGTCTGAATTGAAGCCTTAAAATCCCGCTCCGCTTGTAAACATACGATGTCAATATACGGAATTTGTTAGGTTCATGTTAAGGGGTATGAATGAAATCAGACCACTGGAAAACCAAACTGCGTGCAGGGTTCAATCCGCTTGTGATTTCCGTCCTGGCTGGCTGCGCCGGATTGCTGGGGTATTTGATCGGAGTCCCGCCGCTCCACCGCATCGAACTGGATACAATCGATTTGCGATTCAAGGTGCGCGGGGAACGGCCCGCCCGGCCGGAGATCGTCTTGGCGGTGGTGGATGAAAAGAGCATCGCCCAAGAGGGAAAATGGATCTGGCCCCGGGCCAAGATGGCGGCTCTCGTCAACCGGTTGTCCGATGCCGGAACCCGGGTTATCGCCTTTGATATCGGGTTTTTCGAATCGGATGAAAACGACACCCGGGTGATTCATGCCCTGGACCGAGTGGCGGACCGGATCGACCGCCTCGACAACCCGCCCGTCGAAATCAAGGAGTACCTGGCCCGGCTTAAATCCGAAGCCGACCAGGACCGGCTTCTGGCCGAGGCCATTCGGAATTCCACGGCCGAGGTGGTGCTGGGCTATTTTTTTCATACCCGGCTGGACCACCCCGAGGCCGTGGCCGAATCGCGGGGCGCATATCATCAGGAAAACATTGCCGGATCCGAATATCGGATCTCCCGAATCGGTCCCGATGCTGCTTCGGCGCCCATCCTGAAGGGGATTCTGCCCCAATCCAACATTCGGCCGATTTCCGAGGCGACCCGTTTTGCCGGTCATTTTAATATGGAGCCGGACCGGGACGGGGTGGTCCGGTTTATCCCCACCGCCATCTTTTTCCGGGATCGCCTTTATGCCCCGTTTTCCCTGATGGCCGCCGCCGTCTACCTGGAGCAGCCCCTGGCCATCGAGGTGAACCGGGACGGGGTGGTTTCCGAGAGGATTGGAACCATGGACCTGCCGGTTAACCGATTCGGTCAGATGGAGATCAATTACCGGGGCCCGGAGCGGTCCTTTCCCCATGTGCCGGTCACCGACATTCTGCGGGGGGAAACCTCTCCAGACCTGCTGCGGGACAAGATCGTCCTGGTGGGGGTGACCGCCATCGGGGTGTACGATCTGCGGGTGACCCCTTTTGAAAACAACTTTCCGGGTCTGGAAATTCACGCCAACGCGGTGGACAACGTCCTGAGCGGGGAATTTCTGCGGCGGCCCGAGTGGATGCCGGCCGCGGATATGGCTGCCATTCTTTTTTCGGTCGTCCTGCTCGGGTTTGCGCTTCCCCGCACCGGGGCCGGTACCGGAACCCTCATCACCGCCGGTCTGGCCGCGGCTTATCTTCTGCTGGTTCAGTACCTCTTTTCAGCCCGCGGGCTGATCCTCAACTTGGTCTATCCCTTATCCATAATGCTGGTCATGTACATCGCCATCACGGTTTACGGGTATTTTCTGGAAACCCGACAAAAGCGGTTTATTCGGGATGCCTTTTCCCATTACCTGGCGCCGGCCGTGGTGGAGCGGCTCATTGAATCCCCGGAAAACCTGGTTCTTGGCGGTGAGGAACGGGTGATCACCGCCTTTTTTTCGGATCTTCAGGGATTCACCTCTGTTGCGGAATCCATGAAGCCGGCCCTTCTGGTGGAGCTGCTCAATGAGTTTCTCACCGAAATGACCGACATCATCCATCAATACGAAGGCACAGTGGATAAATTCGAAGGGGATGCCATCATCGCTTTTTTCGGCGCCCCCAATACCCTGGAAGATCACGGCCGAATCGCCTGCCGGGCCGCGGTGGACATGCAGAAGCGGCTGGCGGTCTTGCGGCGGATCTGGCGGGATCAGGGCCGGCCCGACCTGCGGATGCGGATCGGAATCTGCACCGGTCCGGCGGTGGTGGGGAACATGGGCTCCAAAACTCGAATGGATTATACGATGATCGGGGATACCGTCAATACCGCCTCCCGGCTGGAGGGGCTCAACAAGGTCTACGGCATCGACATGCTGATCAGCGAAACCACGGCCCGGGCGGCCGAGGGGACGGTGGTGGTGCGGGAGGTCGATGCCATCAGCGCTGTGGGAAAGCGCAAGCCGGTGACGGTATACCAGATCATGGGCTATCCCGAAGACGTGGACGCATCGGTTCGGGAAGGAATCCGTTATTATGAGGAAGGGCTTGGGGCCTACCGGTCCCGGAACTGGGAGGAGGCCCTGGCCTGTTTTCAGAAGACCCTGGACCATATTCCCGATGACGGTCCCGCCCGGGTGATGTCGGAGCGGTGCCGGGCCTACCGGATCACCCCGCCCGAAGCGGATTGGCGCGGGGTTTTTGCGGCGCGGCGGAAATAAAAACCCGCTCTTTGGAAGCAGGAGCGGGTCGGGGGAAGGCGACGGCCGGAAAATCAGATGGACGCTTTTTCCCGCAGGACATCGACCATGTGGGTCTTCTCCCAGGTGAAATCGGGGTCGTTTCGGCCGAAATGGCCGTAGGCGGCCGTCTTTTTGAAGATGGGGCGCAGCAGATCCAGGTACTCGATGATGGCCCCCGGCCGCAGGTCGAAGGTATCGGAGACGATCTCCTTCAGCCGTTTGTGAGAGAGTTTGCCGGTGCCCATGGAGTCGATCAGCAGCGACACCGGTTCGGCTACTCCGATGGCATAGGCGATCTGCACCTCGCATTTTTTGGCCAACCCGGCCGCCACGATGCTTTTGGCCACATGTCGGGCCATGTAGGAGCCGCTTCGGTCCACCTTGGAGGGGTCCTTGCCCGAGAAGCATCCCCCGCCGTGGCTGCCGTGGCCGCCGTAGGTGTCCACGATGATCTTGCGCCCGGTCAGGCCGCAGTCGCCCATGGGGCCGCCCACCACGAACTTGCCGGTGGCGTTGATGAAATAGCGGGTGTCGCCGTCCACCATCTCTTTGGGAATCACCTTCTTGATCACCGAATCGATGATCGCCTCCCGCAGTTCGTCATAAGTGATATCCGGCTTGTGCTGGGCCGCGATGACCACCGTATCCACCCGCTTGGGGGCGCCGTTTTCATACTCAATGGTCACCTGGGATTTACCGTCGGGCTGAAGAAAATCGAGTGCTCCGGATTTTCGCACCCGGGACAGCCTTTGGCAGAGCTTGTGGGCGAAAACGATCGGCATGGGCATCAGTTCCGGGGTTTCATCGGTGGCGAATCCGAACATCAGCCCCTGGTCTCCCGCCCCCTGCTCCAGATAAAGCCCCTCACCGATGTTGACCCCCTGGGCGATGTCGGGGGACTGGTGGCCGATGCTGGTGATCACGGAGCAGGTCTGGTAATCGAAGCCCATCCGGGAAGAATGATACCCGATGTCCCGAATCGTATCTCGCACCACCTGGGGCATGTCCACGTAACAGTCGGTGGTGATTTCACCGGCAATGAAAGCCAGACCGGTGGTGACCAGGGTTTCGCAGGCCACCCGGCCGTTCTTGTCCTGGGCCAGAATCGCGTCCAGAATGGCATCGGAAATGGAATCGGCCACTTTGTCCGGATGGCCCTCGGTGACCGATTCGGAGGTGAAAAAGTATTGTTCGCTCATAACGGTTCTCCTTTTCAAAAAACCTGACGCAATACCTGTTGATTAGCTTATGGATGCGGGTCTAGAATCCGGTTGTCGATCAGCCGGGTCTTCCCGAATTTGACGGCGAGGGCCATCAGAACCGGTTGGTTCAGGGTGGTCACCGGTTCCAGGGTGTGGGGATCGCAGAGGGTGACATAGTCCACCGCCGCGTCCGGTTGGGCTTCGATGAGCGCCAGGGCTTCCCGGCGGATTCGGTCGGGGTCGGTTTCGCCTTCTTGAACCCGCTCCCGGGCCCGGTCGAGGGAACGGCTGAGGCAGAGCGCCTGCCGCCGATGGTCCGGGGTCAGGTAGGTGTTGCGAGAACTCATGGCGAGGCCGTCGGGTTCCCTCACGATGGGGGCGCCGATGATGTCGATATCGAAGTTGAGGTCCCGCACCAACTGTCGAATGACCAGAAGCTGCTGGTAGTCCTTTTGTCCGAATACCGCCGCGTGGGGTTTGACGGTGTTGAAAAGCTTGGTCACCACCGTGGCCACCCCCCGGAAATGAACCGGTCGGGAGAGGCCGCAGAGGTGCTGAGGAAGCCTTTCCAGGGTCACGTAGGTCTGGTAGCCGGGGCCGTAGACGGTGTCCGGGTCCGGCGCGAAAATGACGTCGGCGCCGGCATCCTCGCAAAGCCTCCGGTCCCGGTCGAAATCCCTCGGATAGGCCGCCAGGTCTTCTCCGGGGCCGAACTGGGCGGGATTGACGAAGATGCTCACCACCACCTCATCCCCGTGCTTTTTCGCTTCGGTGATCAGCGACAGGTGGCCCGGGTGAAGGTAGCCCATGGTGGGGACCAGAACCACCGTTTTTCCCGAGATTCGGGCCTGGTCCGAGCGGGTCTGCATGTCCGGAATGGATCGTATGATTTTGATGGCGGAACCCCTTTCTTTTCTGAAAAATCGGAGGGATCTTAATTCACCGGGATGCAAAAGTCAATCCCGGGATGGGACCCTTGGAGGCTTTTTCATCGGCCGGCAAATATCCGTTGAACCGTGCGTATCATCTATGTTACCTTGTATTTATACGCCGAACAAGACTGCACACGCGGTTTGTCCGGGATTCGCCGCGGGGTTGAATTCGCAGATGATGATATATGAAGGTCCGGAGTGTGACGCTATGGAATTAGAAAACAATGAATTGGATCGGGTAACGATCCTGTTGGCTTCCTTTTATCTGCTGAGTTTTCTGATCAGCCCGATCCTGCTGATCTGGTCTCTCAACACCCTGTTTGAGACCGGCATCGCCCTGAGCCTCAAAAACTGGCTGGCCGGGCTGGTGCTGATGGGAATCATCAAGTTCTTGTTGAGGGGAAAGGAGCGGGTTCGGGAGATGTATGAGGATTACTATGGGGAAGATGAAGAAGAGGATGAGGAAGACCCCGACTGGGAGTACGGATACGATTTTCCCGAGACCGACAAGAACCGTCGCAAAGCCAAGTTGATCCTCTACCAGAATCCCAAGAACAGCCGCAAGTCTCCGCCGGAAGAAAATTCCTGAGGATGGCCGAGGCGTTGACAGCCCGTGCGGCCGGGTCCCGGTGCCGCCGGTGCGGCGTCTGCTGCCGAAAAGGGGGGCCGGGCCTGCACCTCGAAGACAGGGAACTGGTGGAAACGGGCCGCATCCCCTTGAAACAACTCTATACGATTCGGGCGGGGGAAACGGTCTATGACAATGTTCGGGAAAAACTTCATCGAACTTCCCATGACATCATCAAGATCAAAAACCGACCGGGCCGGTCCGAATGCGTATGGCTGAACCCGGCGGGAAACGGTTGCGACCACTATGACGACCGGCCCCTGGAGTGCCGGGTGTTGAATTGCCGGGATACCGATGAAATCGAGGCGGTCTATTCCCGAAAACGGCTGGTCCGGGAAGATCTGGTGGGGGAGGTCCAAGGATTGTGGAACCTGATCCGCGACCACCAGGACCGGTGCGATCCTCGACAGGTGGAACTTCGCATTCGGGCGCTCGACCCGTCGCTTCCATCATCCTCAAAATCACACCATGACCGATCCGATCTGCGTTCCCGGACCGATTCATCCGCCGGGGATTCCGAAGCGACGGCTGAGTTGAACAAAATCCTGCAATACGATCTGCATCTCAGGGAGGTCCTCACGGAAGATGGCCGCATGCATCCGGATCGGTTGGAGTTTCTCCTGGGCCGCCCATTGTATACCATATTTCGGCCGTCGGGCATCGACATCCGTCCGGGAAAAGACGGGCGTCTGGTTTGGTTGACAACCGGCCGGAAAGGGGGAGAACCGCCGTGCTGAATCTGCATCAACTGATTGCCGGTCCCTTCGTTAAAAAGCTCTCTGCCGTTTATCAGGAGACTTATGGATCGGCGGCGTCCCGGTATGCCTCCATGATCGAGTGGTCCGGCCATTTCGCCCTGGAGACCATTGCCAGCTCCGATGCTCTCTATCACAATGTGGAGCATACCGTCCTGGTCACCCTGGCCGGGCAGGAGATTCTTCGGGGTAAACACCGAATGGAAGGGGGCGTTACCCCGGATGATTGGATTCATTTCATTATGGCCCTGTTGTGCCACGATATCGGCTACGTTAAAGGCATCTGCCGGTCCGACCGGGGCGGCCGCTATGCCACCGGTATTCAAGACAAGACGGTGGAGCTCGGCCCCGAATCGACCTGCGCGGCCCTGGCGCCGTATCATGTGGATCGAAGCAAACGGTTTGTCGCCGAGCGGTTCGGTGAAAACATGCTCTTGAACGAATTGGATGTGGACCGGCTGAGAACCTATATTGAGATGACGCGGTTCCCGATTCCCCAAGAGGATGGATATGAAGACACCCGCGACTACCCGGGACTGCTGCGGGCCGCGGATCTGATCGGTCAGTTCGGGGACCCCGGTTATCTTCGAAAACTTCCCGCACTCTTTTATGAATTCGAAGAAAACGGCGGCAACCGGGCCGCCGGTTACACCAGCCCCGGGGACATGCGACAGCGCTACGCGGGCTTTTTCCGGCAGGTGGTGAGCCCGTATATTCAGGATGCCCTGGGATACCTTCAGGTCACCCGGGAAGGCAAAGAATGGATCGCCAATCTTCAGGCCCATGTTTTCACCGTTGAACATGAAAAGAGGCAGGAAACCCCCGAAATAAAAACACCAGACATTAAACACCAGACATTAAACAATCGACGAATGAGAAAGGGAGGACAATCAGATGGAATTTGAAGCGGTGAAGGTGGAAAGAGAGGGTGCCTTCGGGTTTATCATCCTCAACCGTCCGGACCAGTACAATACCTTCAGCACCCCTTTGGCCCGGGAACTCAATGAGGCCCTGGTTCAGCTGGACGGGGATGAGTCGGTCCGGGTAGTGGTGGTCAAAGGCGCCGGCAAGGTCTTTTCCACGGGCATTGATTTGAGCGAATTTCCGGATAAGAAGCCCGAGGAGTTCAAACCCTGGATTTCCCTGATGGACCAGATGCATAAAACCATCGCCGATATGGGCAAACCGGTGGTGGCCATGGCCCACCGGTATGCGGTGGCCAACGGCGCCGGGTTGCTTTTTGCCGCCGATTTTGCGATCGTATCCGAAGACACCCGGATCGGCACCACCGCCATCAACCTGGGGCTGCTCTGTACCGGGCCGATTATTCCGGTCTCCTATGGATTGGGCAAAAAGAAGGGCCTGGAAATGCTGCTGGCCGGAGACATGATCGATGCGCATGAAGCCGAGCGGCTGGGCCTGGTCAACAAGGTGGTGCCGGCGGAGAACCTGGAGGCCGAAACCAGGGCGTTTGCGGAAAAACTGGCTCAGAAGAGCCCGGTGGCGGTGGCCATGGGCAAGCGGTTTTACTACCGCATGCTGGACATGGATTTTGACCGGCGCCTGGAATACGGCAGCGATGTGTTTTCGGAGCTGTGCACCACCGAAGACGCCCGGGAAGGGGTGGCATCTTTTTTTGAAAAACGAAAACCGAAGTGGAAGGGAAAATAATCGGTCCAACCGACCACTTCCATACCGAAACCAACCGAAACGGAGGCGATATGACGGAAATCAAGGCCAAGGTGGTACTGAAACAGAAAGGGGAGGAGGCGTTCGTCCCCATCAAGCAGCTGATGGTGCAGCTGAACTGGACTCAAGGGGTGGACCTGGATCTGCTGGCGTTTTACAAGACCAGGGACGGCCGTGTCGGCGGGGTGTTTTCGGATCAATACCCCGGCGGCAATCGGGGGGACCTGAACGCTTTCCCCTATATCCAGCTGGATAAAGATGCCGGCGTGGGCGCCGCCGGCGGAGAGCATGCCGAGTGCATGCGGATCACCCGCCTGGACGACATGGCCGAGGTCTTCATCTGCGCCCTCAATTACACCGATGCGGCGGCCGGGCGGGAGATCTCATTTGCGGCCTACGACGGCCATGTCATGCTCATGGATGATACCGGCGAGTCCTTCGGGGTGCCGCTGGATGCGACCGAAAAAGGAAACGTGATCGTGGTCGCCCGGCTGGACAACACCAACCCGATCGGCGCCAAGCTGATCAACGAAAACCGGGTGTTGGGGCTGGGGGAATTTTTCGACACCGTTCCCGGCGCCGATGTTCTGAGCAACTGAGCCGAGGGCCCGGCCGGTATGCACCGGCGCGGGCCTTTTCA
>CAZNLT010000010.1:18418-43466 GCA_964573705.1 uncultured Desulfobacterales bacterium | reverse complement strand
CACCGGCGCGGGCCTTTTCAATCGATACCCGCCAGGGTGCCGTCTTCAAACCGAAGCACATTGGTGCCGCTATCCGAGGCGTAGGTCCAGGTCGAGACGGTGACGGTGTATTCCAGAATCCGTCCTGTGCTTTTTCGGGTCGTCCGCTCTTCCGGAAACTCGGTCTTATCGGCCGGTCCCCCGCCGGGCGAATACCTCCGCCTTGGGGTCTCCCGCTGAAATCACGTCCGCACGGATATTTCCTCGGGGGGCGCCGCCCTGAATATAGGCGATAAAGAAAACGGGCCGGAATGGATGAACCGTTCCGGCCCGTCTGCGTTTATCCGCCCGCCGGAATGGTGATGGGCATGCCCATGAGCGGCCAGAGGACCGCGACGGCGAACCCGGTGACGATCATCAGCATGACGCTGGCGGGGATGCCGTACAGGAAGAATTCCCCGGTGGTGAACTGCTTCGAGTCATAGGCGATGGCATTGGGCGCCGCACCCACCAGCAGCAGAAACGGCATGCCGGCCACCACCAGCGAGGAGAAGAGGATCACCTCCGGGGCCACCCCCAGGTAAGGCGCGATGACCAGGGCCACCGGCAGGGAGATGGCGATGGCGGCCACGTTCATGATGAAGTTGGTCATCATCATGACGAAAAAGGAGATGCCCATGACGAAGACGAACCAGTTGGCCTTTTCGAACATGACCAGCCAGTTGACCGCCAGCCATTTGGCCGCCCCGGTCTCCCAGAGGCAGAAGCCGATGGACATGGCCCCGGCGAAGAGCAGAATGATGTTCCAGGGGATTTCCTCGAGGTCGTTGATGTCGAGAATGCCGAGGATGAAAAAGAGGATGGTGGAGATAAGGATGATGGCGGTCTTGTCGATGGCCGCAAGCGCGGGAAAAAAGGACCGCATCGACATCACACCGATGCAGCCCAAAATGATGACTGCGGCGACGATCTCCCTGGTGGTGACGCCGCCCTGTTCTCTCGCCAGCTGGCGGGCCTTTTCTCGAAGCCCGGGGATCACCTTCTTTTCGGGCTTGCAAACCACCATGAAAAACCCCCACAGCAGAAAGGTCATCAGCCACCCGACCGGGAACATGTAGTAGGACAGTTCAAAAAAGGTGATATCCATATTCACCACGTCTTTGTAAAACCCGAGGGCCACGGCGCCCCGGGCCGCTCCCAGAAGGGTAACGATACTGCCGGCCCCGGCCACATAGGCCATTCCCATAAAGAGCCCCTTGCCGAATCTGGTTCTCCTGTTGCCTTCGCCGTAAAGGCTGTATACCGCCAGGAGCAGCGGATAGATGGTGGCGGCCACCGCGGTATGGGCCATGATGTGGGTCAGGGCCGCGGTGACCACGAAGCAGCCGAGATAGATCATGCTGGTCTTCTCGCCCACGATGGTCAGCATCTTGTAGGCCATCCGCTTGGTGAGACCGGTTTTGGTGAAGACCATCCCGATCACGATGGAGGCGAAGATGAACAGGACCGAGGGGTCCATGAAATCCTTGAACGCCACCTTGGCGGGCCGAATCAGGAAAAGCGCCTGAAGCACCCCGATGGTGATGCTGGTCACCCCGATGGGGACCACCTCGAATACCCACCAGGTGCCGGCCAGCAGAAAGATGGCGAGGGCGCCCTTGCCTTCTCGGGTCAGTACGAAATGTTCCCCCATCGGGTCCACGGCATCCGGCCAGGGAGGGGCAAAATAGACGATGCAAAACAGCACTACGCCGATGCTGATGAACAGATACCTCTTCCAGTTGAATTCAAGGCCCGGGTTTGCCGAGCCTCTGGTCGTCGTCTCATTCGACATGAATTTTCTCCTCCGTATTCGCTTTATCGGTTGATTCCTGGTTTATCCCGGTCTGCTCAGACCGGCACTCGGCCGGGGGCGCCCGGGGCGCCGGCTATCTATAGTTTGCACTCGGCGATCTCCTTGGCCACCGCTTCAAAAACGTCCGTGAGCCGAAGAATGCCGATGATTTCTTTTGTGTCGGGAGAGGTCACCAGAAGCGATTGATGGCTGCCCATCACCAGTTGATGAATGCCCTCATTCAGATTGACATCAGCCTCGATGAATTCCCCCTCTTCCGGTTTAATCATAAAGGAATCCACTCTTTTTTCGGCCGCCTTTTTGCAGATGTGATCCAACGGGTCGTTCCAAAGCCGAAGTTGTTCCAGCATCTTTTTTTGAAAATTCCGGGTGAAGCCCATCTGAAAGGATTTTGTTCCTCCGGTCAACATTTCATCATACTTGGGTTCCAGGGATCTCAGGACGTCCAGCTGGCTTACCTTGCCGATAATTTTGTTGTTTTCATCGTAAATCAAAACGGCCCGATGGCGATACCGGTTTTGATCAAACTCCTGTTGGGATTTTTCCAGGGCCAACACCGCTTCACTGAGGGTGGCTGTTTTGGAAACCGTGGCATATTCCGACAACGGAACCATAAGGTCTTTGACAAGCAGGTTCATAATCTTCCTCCGTCTTTCAGGTTATGGGGTGGCGGATGGTCTCCGCTGGGATTTCGCAAACCCGGCTTCAAATTCGGTTTAACCCGGTTGAAGAGCAATAGTCGGGGTTAATTCGATTAAACCATTATTTTTTAAGGTATCCAACCATTTTCCCGGATTTTGATAAAAAGGTTTTCAAATATCACAAGTAGGGGCATGATTTCAATGGTTCAATCAGGATCATTCAAAAAAAACGATACCGTCGATAACCGGTTTCGCCGATTTGGCTTTTTCAATTTTAATCCTTAGTGTTGGAAAGAAAATGTGTACAAATGCGCATTGAAGGAGAACCCAATGGATCAAAATCGTCTGAATCGGCAGCTGGCCTTCATTCTGGAAATCGACGGGTTAAAGGATGTGGTCCGTCAATCCTATCTGCTGAACGGAAAGCGGCGGGAAAACACGGCGGAGCACAGTTGGCATCTGGCGCTCATGGCCTCCGTTCTGACGGAATACGCCGATGCACCGGTGGATACCGGCCGGGTCATCCGTATGGTGCTGATCCATGACGTCGTTGAAATCGATGCCGGAGATACCTATTGTTACGATGCGGACCGACTATTAGACAAGGCGGACCGGGAAAATCGAGCCGCTGACCGCATTTTCGGGCTTCTGCCCCGGGACCAGGAGATTCAGATGCGCTCGCTGTGGGAAGAATTCGAAACCGGGAACAGCCCGGAAGCCAGGTGGGCCCGCTCTCTGGATCGTTTTATGCCGCTGCTGCACAATTTCCATACCGGCGGCAAGTCCTGGCGGGAGCACGGCATAACCCGGCCTCAGGTAAGGGAGCGGATGCGGCCGCTTCAGGAGGGATCCGAAGCCCTCTGGAAGCTTGCGGAATCCATCATCGAGAAGGCGGTGGAGCGCGGGTATCTGGCCCCCTGAGGCCCAAACATAACAGGAGATAACCTCATGAATATCATGAATAAAACGACGACCGATTCGTTTGCGGATTTATTGTTTCAAATGGCGTGGGAAAGCGAGTATGCCCTTCACCGGGACTGCTATCGGGCCCAGAAGGTGAATCTGTGGCGGGACTGTTTTCCGGAATCCATGTATCGGGAGATCATGGATCGACCGGTGGGAACCCGCACCGAACTGGTTTTTGAACCCGGCCAGGCCCTTCCGGAATATCTGCCCAAGAAAATTTTCAACATCAAGTCCGGGCAGTTCGACCGGGATTTTCATCCTGAAACGACCATTCACCCGCGGCAAGGGCGGTTCTATCCCAAAGGAATTCTCAGAGGGGTGGACCATGTATTTCAAAACAATATCTCTCCTTTTCGATGCGGAAGAATTCACGACGGGCAAATCGAGGTGGATTTCAATCACCCCATGGCCGGACGGAAGGTTCGCGTCCATGCAGAGATCAATCATATCTGGGAAAAATTTTCGGATACCGGCGGAAGCTGCACCGACTGGATTGAAACTTTGGCCGAGGGGCCGGGGATGCAGGCCCGATGGCAGGGACGGCCCACCGACTTTTTCTCGGATCAGCCCTTTGTTCGTGAGGATGAAGCCTCCGACAGCCGGTTTTACCAAGAACCCCGGCTGGTGAACCATATCGACGACACCGCGATCGGGGTGCTTTCCGCACTTTATGGACAAATCCTGACGCCTGAATCGGAGGTGCTGGACCTGATGAGCAGTTGGACCTCTCATCTTCCCGATGATCTGGCCCTGAAGGGGGTGACCGGGCTCGGGCTCAACGGGCCGGAGCTGGCCCATAACCGGCGGCTCTCGGATTATACGGTTCATGATCTGAATGAAAATCCGGTTCTGCCGTATCAAGACCGGCGCTTTGATGCGGTGGTCTGCAGCATGTCCGTGGAATACCTGACCCGGCCTTTCGAGGTGTTTCAGGAGGTCCGCCGGGTGCTGAAACCGGGCGGTCTGTTTGCGGTCGCCTTTTCCAACCGGTGGTTTCCGCCCAAGGTGATCCGAATCTGGAAAGAGACCCACGAATTCGAACGGATCGGACTGGTGATGGAGTATTTCCTGAATTCGGGCGGTTTTACCGATCTGAATACCTATTCCATAAGGGGATTGGCCCGGCCGGAACAGGATAAATATTACTGGGAAATCCCCTGTTCGGACCCGATCTACGGGGTCTGGGGACGGAAAGAAGGGTAAACCCCGGGTGATGAGCGGAGTTGAATACCAATAAGGAATTTCAATCGTATGGAAAGGAGAGAATCACATGAATGAAGATCTGAACAGCTATTTCGAGAACAACAAAGGCACCGGCATATTGGCCACCGCGGACGGAGACGGAAAAGTCGATGCGGCGGTCTATGCCAGACCCCATTTTCTGGAGGACGGCACGGTGGCCATGATCATGCGGGATCGGCTCACCCATGCCAACATCCAGTCCAATCCCCATGCCGCCTATCTTTTTATCGAAGCGGGGCCCGGCTATAAGGGTAAGCGTCTTTTTCTGACCAAGGTGCGGGAAGAAGAGGAGAGCGACCTGTTGTACGAACTCAAACGAAAAGACCGTTCGCCCCAGGAGGACGCCAAAAAAGGGGATAAATTCCTGGTGGTTTTCCAGGTCGACAAGGTCCTGCCCCTGATCGGGTCGGGGAAGTAGCCCCGATTCATCCGGTTCGGCAATCGGGCGGGGGGGTTCCGATGAATTCCTTCGCCTTGTCCTACCGCCCCCCTTCGTAGGGGAACCAGTCCGCGGTGCGGAGCTTTTCAACCTTGATGACCGCCACCTCGTTGGTATGGGTGTTGAAAACCACTTTCCTGCCTTTTTCGCCGCCCACATCCTCCGATACGATTCGAATCCGTTTTCTGGTCAGAAGCTTGCGGGCCACCTGAATGTTCTCCCTGCCGATGTTTTTTCCGGACATCTCGGGATCGTGGGCCCCGCCGATGATCTGAGCTTCCAGGTGACTATGCTTGGACCCGTTCTCGGTCATCATCCGGACCAGGGTGATAGTGGCGACATTGCCGTACCGGGCCGTGGCCAGGTGTTTCTCTTTGGTGAAGGGGAGCTGGAAATGGTTCATGCCCCCGATCCGGCGCTTGCGATCATAGATGCAGACCGCGACACAGGAGCCGAGCACCCCGGAGATGACGGTCGGTCTGGTGGCCAGAAAGATATACCCGGGTTCAAGGAAATAATTGATCGGGATCGGTTCTTTGGTATTGGTGTTCGCCATAATTCAAGATGTCCGGGATTTAAAACCGCCTCGGGTCATTCAGGGCGTTGATGATGGTTCGGGAAACCGCCTCCAGGGGGACTACTGCGTCCGCCGCGCCGAGGCGGATCGCCTCTTTCGGCATCCCGAAGACGATGCTGGTGGCCTCGTCCTGAGCCAGGGTATACGCCTGGTTTCGGCGCATGGCCAAAAGCCCCTTGGCTCCGTCCGCCCCCATTCCGGTCAGCAGCACCCCTACCGCGTTCCGGCCGGCGTGTTTGGCCACGGAGTGAAAGAGGACGTCGACGCTGGGCCGCTGATAATAGACCGGCACCCCGTCCTTGATTCGAACCAGGTAATTGCCCCCGCTTCGCTGGAGCAGCATGTGCCGGTTTCCCGGGGCGATCAAGGCCAGGCCGGGAACCACATGATCATTGTCCCGGGCTTCTCGAATTTCAAGAGCGCAGGTTTCGTTGAGCCGTTTGGCAAATGCGGTGGTGAAGTTTTCGGGCATGTGCTGAACGATCACCATGCCCGGGGCGGTGATCGGCATTCCGCGAAGGATGACTTCAATGGCTTTGGTGCCGCCGGTGGAGGCCCCGATGGCGATCACTTTATGAGTGGTTTTAAATTGAAGGGCCTCGGGCGGGGGCTCCGATTCCGGGGCCGGTTTTCCGGGTTGGCGCTGAATTCGAGCGGAGGCGGCGGCCCGAATGGCATGGACCAGATTCCGGGAGACATCCAGGGTGGAATAGGCCGACCCCGGTTTGCACAATACCTCCACCGCCCCCAGTTCCAACGCCTTGAGGGCGGTTTCGCTGTTTTTGGGAGTGAGAGAGCTCAGAACCACCACCGGCAGTGGGTAGTACTTCATCAATTTCACCAGAAAAGAGAGGCCGTCCATACGGGGCATCTCCAGGTCCAGGGTGATGACGTCGGGTTTGAGCCGGACGATTTTATCCCGGGCCACATAGGGATCTACGGCGGTCCCTACGATGCGGATGTCTTTGTATTTGGAGAGTTTTTCCGTAAGGATCTTTCGAACCACCGCGGAATCGTCTACAATGAGCACATTGATCATGAGGTTACCATCCGATCAGAAGGCGTCCGGTGCATCCGCACCGGAATCGGGTTGAAAGACCCGGTCCGGGATGCCGCCGATACCGTAGAGGCGAAGATCGCATTTTTCATCTTCCACCAGCAGGCCGGTGTCGCCCAAAAGAATTTCTTCGGCGGTCGGGGCGATTCCTTCGGGATCGATGATTTTCGGGGTATTCACATTGAAGATGGCCTGTTTGCCGGCGATTTTCGGCAAAAGGTTGCCGCAGATGACGTTGATCAATTCCTTCAAGGCATCATATTGCTGGTCCGGTGTGGTGGCCTCATTGTCATCCGCCCCCAGCATGTTTCCGGCTAATTCCGGCAGGAGCCGGGGCGACAGAGACATGACCAGCCGCCCCGAAAAGGGGCCTTTGAAAAATACCTCGGTCACCACCGGCGGGGCGGCGGCGGGTGAGTCGATCTCCGCTTCGAACCCCTCTTCGGGATAGGAAAACATGAATGCGAGTTTTTCGAAAATCTCTTCCGTGACCCGACTGAGAATCGGATCAATCCGTTCCCTCATCGCTCTCTCCCAGGTTCATAATGTCTTTGACTGTATCCCGAATGGTTTCGGGCGTGAACGGTTTGTGAATGAATGCGGCCCCCTTCCGGCGCAGCCGATCGATTCGGGCGTCGCTGCCCTCGGTGGAGATGATGATGATGGAGATGTCCTTGAGTTCCGGGTTGGCCCGGACCCGGTCGATCATCTCCTCGCCGTTCATCACCGGCATGTTGATATCCACAATGATCAGATCGATCCAGTGGCCCGACAGCACATCGAGGCCCTCCTGTCCGTTGGCGGCCTGGTAGATCTTTCCCAAGGGCAACCCGCTCAGGCCCATGGTTTTGGATATCATCGCCCGCATGACGCTGCTGTCGTCCACGACCAGGACATTAATTTCCATGTGATTCCCCCTCGCTTCCTCCTTGACTTTTTCTCCAAACGCCCGGGACACAGCCCTTGCGGCGATTTCCTGAAAACAGACTTCTGCGGTTCGGCGGCTTTACAATTCCCATTTCACATTGCTGCTGCTGACCATGATGCTGCCGGTGGCCAATTCAAAATGGATGGTGCGGCTTGCGGTGCCGCCGATATCCTCCGCATCCAGAAGAACATTGTTTTTCCAAAGGATTTTTTTCAGGACGATGTAGTTGCGTTCTCCGATCTTGAACATTTCATTGTTGCTCAGGGGGCGGCCGCATCCCGCGGCCTTGACCACCATCCGGTCTTTTTTTCCGCCCAGTTTGTAGACCGCCCTGAACAGCCTGGGCACACCGGTATCCACGAACATGAAGGGCTTCTCAGCGGCTTTTTCCGCATTGATTTTGGACAAAGGAAGCATGGCATGCAGGAGCCCCCCCACCCGGGCCACCGGATCATAGATCATCAGCCCCAGGCAGCTGCCCAGGGCGTGGGTGATCAACATGTCTTCCCGGGTTCCGACCTTCATATCCCCCACATATACAATGTGTCTCATGTACCCCACCCGCACCTGTCCATTACTTTATTTCCTGTAAACCGCCGGTCGAACATACCGAAACTTGTGCTGAACCGCGGAGAGCCCTTCAGAGTGGCCGACAAACAGATATCCCCCGGAATCCAGAAGGTCCCAGAACCGGTTGATGAGGCGCTGCTGGGTCTGACGGTCGAAATAGATCATGACGTTGCGGCAGAAGATTACATCGAAGGGTCCCTTCATGGGCCAGGGGTCCATCAGATTGAGCCAGGCCAACTGGACCATCCGGCGAACCTCCTCCTTGAGCTGGTATTGCCGGCCCCCGGTTTGGCGTTGTTTGGTAAAATACTTTTGAAGGAACATGGGGGGAACATCCCGAAGGACCTCTTCCCCGTATACCGCTTGTCTGGCCCGTTCCAGCATTCTCATGGAGATGTCAGTGGCCAGGATCTTGACATCCTGAGAGCCGATCTCCTGAATATGCTCCCGCAGCAGAATCGCCAGAGAAAAGGGCTCCTCTCCGGAAGAACAGGCAGCAGTCCAGAAACGCATCCGTCGCCGGTTCAGTTCGGGAAGGATGTGATCGCACAAATAATTAAAGTGTTCGGGTTCCCGGAAAAAATGGGTTTTGTTGGTGGTCATGACATCGACCATGAAACTCAACTCGCCCTGTCCTTCCTCGCTTTCGATGTAGTCCATGTATTCGTCGAAACCGACCATCTTCAGGGCCCGAAGCCGTTTCATAAGCCGCGCCCGGACCAGGGCCTGCTTGCCGTCTTTGAGATTAATTCCGCAAAGGGAGTAGACCATCCGGGCGATTTTTTTGAACTGCTTTTCAGACAGTTCGGCAGAGATGAGGTGCATTGAATTCGGCTTTCCCAATATCCAGGGTCTCTAATCGGTATTGGCCAATCGCACCAATCCCCCCACATCCAGTATCAGCCCGACCCGCCCGTCGGGCATGATGGCGCTACCGGAAATGCCGGTGATGTTGCCCAGGGATTCTCCCAGAGTTTTAATGACGATCTGCTGGCTTCCGATAAGTTCGTCCACCACCAGGCCAGCCTGATGGCCGTCGTTTTCCACCACTACCGTGATCGCCTTGGAGAGTTCCGATTCGGCCTCCTGAACATCGAAAAGATCTGCGATGCGAAAAAGAGGGATCAGTCTTCCCTGGAGTTTGAGCATCTCCCCCTTGTGAAGCACCGTTGAGATGTCCTTGGGATTGGGCTGAACCGAGCGGACGATGGAAATGGTGGGGATGACGTATTTTTCGGGGCCCACCCCCACCACCATGCCGTCGATGATGGCCAGGGTCAGCGGAAGGCTCATTTTGAACACCGCACCCCGGCCCGGGGTGGCTTGAATCTCCACCTGCCCACGAATGGCTTCGATATTGCGCCGGACCACATCCATGCCCACTCCCCGTCCGGAAACATCGGATACGATTTTGGCGGTGGAAAACCCTGGTTCGAAAATCAGGCTGTAAACCTCCCGATCGCTCATTCCGCCGCTGTTTTCAATCAATCCCCGCTCCCGGGCCTTGGCCAGGAGGGCCTCCCGGTCGAGGCCCTTGCCGTCGTCTCGAACTTCCACCACCACGTTACCGGCCGAATGGAAGGCTGAAAGATGCAGGGTGCCGTAGCGGGGTTTGCCCATCTTCTCGCGAACCTCGGGCAGTTCGATCCCATGATCCAGGGCATTGCGGACCATATGGACCAGCGGATCATTGATGATGTCCACCATGTTCCGGTCGATTTCGGTGTCTTCCCCCTCGGTAATAAATGAGACATCTTTCCCGACCTTGCGCGAGAGGTCCCGGACCAGCCGGGCCATCTTCCGGAAGGTGGTTTTGAGGGGAATCATTCGCATGGACATGGACATGTTCTGAAGCTCCCGAACGATTTTGGTGGTGTGGGCCACCTTTTTCTGAAGCTCGTGGTGGGTGCCGCCGGAGACCAGTTCGTCCTGGGCCACCATGGAATGGGAGACCACCAGTTCACCCACCATGTCGATAAACCGATCCAACCGGTCGATGGGAACGCGAATGGAGGACTCCACCATCTGTTTGCCGGTCTGAAGCTTGGGCCGGGGGAGCTGCGCATCCGGTAATGGCGTGGCCGGTTCGGCCGCGGGCGTCTCCGCCTCGGCGGAAGGGGCGTCTTCGGTGAAGCTGGGCGGCGGAGAAACCGCTCGGGGCGCCACCGGTTCGGAAACGTCGGAAATACCGGCCGCTTCCGGGGCGGCCAAAAGACCGATCAGTTCGTCATAGCCCCGAGGCTTGAGAAAGGGGCTGCCGTTAAGGGCCTCCTGCAGGAGGCGAAAGAGCTCCTTGAGCATGTCCACCGATCGCAGGGCCAGATCGGGATATCCGCCGGCATACCGGATTTCGCTGTCCCGAACCCGGCTCAGGAGGGATTCGGCGTGGTGGGCCAGTTCGGTCATCAGGGCAAGTTCGAAAAAAGCCGAGGTGCCCTTGATGTTGTGAAAGGCCCGAAACACAGTGCTGACCGCTTCGATGTCCTCGGGATTGGATTCGAGGGTCAGCAGGGCTTCTTCAGCATTGGTGATGAGATCTCCGCTTTCGGCGATGAAGGCGCCGATCAGGTCGAGATCCGCATCCTCGGGAAGATAGTCGGTAGATTGGCCTTCCAGAGCAGGTTTTTCAACCGCGGGTGTGCCGATCGAATCGGTGTTGTTTTCCGATAGAGATGAGAGCGCTTCTTCCAGCGCCAAGCCGATATCGGTGATGGCATCCTCGGGAATGGTAAAGTCGGGATCGGCTTTTCCTTTGTCTACCACCTGGACCGCCAGGTGCAGGGCCTGTTCCGAAATGTTTCGGCAAGTGACCGGGCATCCCCGAGCGCTGATTACGGCGTCAATCATTCGGCACAGTCGCTCCATTTCCGGGAAATCATCCGAGTCGATCTGAAGGAGACAGGCGGCCGCGTCATTGAGGGTCATTTCCACAAATTCTTCGGGATGGATCTCCTCCGAATCCGATTCGGTGCGTCCGCTGTTTTTACTCAGCACACTGTCCAGCAGCTGTCCCGCCTCCCGGACCAGCACCTCCTTGCCGGGTCGGTCCAGAAGGTAGTGTTCCGCCGCGTCCAGGGATTCGATGATTGCATCCACCGATCCCAGGGTGTCGACGGCACGGAGTTCATTGACGGCGCGAATCCCTTTGACGCAAAGACCCAGCAGCCGGTTGAGATCCGATTTTTCCCCATCCATTTCCCGAATCAGGCGCTCGAGACCGGCGCCGGCTTCTTTCAGCGCCGCCGGTTCAGTGAGGCCCCGATGATCGATTTCTTCTCTGATCCCTCTCAGGCGAGCGACGATCTCTTCATGGCTCGTTGGCATATCTTCGTCCTTGTGGCGGGATTCCGCATTTATTTTCTGAGGATTAGATTTATTTTTTCTTCCAACTCATCGGCCTTGAACGGTTTGGCGATGTAGCTGGTGAGGTCGGCCTTTCCGGTATCGAAATTGATCTTGTCTTTGCCCTCGGCGGTGACCATAATGAAGGGGGTGTCAGACAGGCGTTCATCGGAGCGCACTTTTTCCAACAGTTCCATTCCGGTCATTCCGGGCATATTCCAGTCGCAGATAATCAGTTCGATGGGCGGGTCGGTCTGGGCGTTGAGTTTTTCCCAGGCGCTGATTCCGTTGTCCGCCTCCACCACGTTTTCGATCTGAATCCCTTTGAGCACCTTTTTAATAATCCTTCGCATGGTTGAAAAATCATCGACCACCAGTACGCAGATGTTCTCCTTCATGGGTCACTCCTGTTTTCTTTGAAATCGTTTATCTGTTTTTGCCTGCCGCGTCTTGCCTTCGTGAATTCGTTCGGCCAGTTCCATAATTCCCCCGATATCGAGAATCAATCCGACCTCTCCGTTGTTCAGGATGGTGCATCCCGACACCCCGGCGGTGTTGCCGATGTATTCGGGAACCGACTTGATCACTGCCTGATGGTGCCCGATAATTTCATCCACGAAAAGGCAGAAATGTCTTGATCCAGATACCGCATTAATGAGGATGCCTTTATCCAGGGCCTCGGTATCGGGTATCAGATTGTAAAGACGATGGAGGCGGATGACCGGCATGAAGCTGTCCCGCACCCGAACCCATTCCTGTCCGCCCAGGGTGGTGGTGATCTGTTCGGGGGTGGGTCGGAAGGATTCCCGAATAGTATTCAGGGGGAGTGTATAGGAGTTCGGGCCGACCCGGATCAGCATTCCGTCAAGAACGGCCATGGTCATGGGAATTCGAAGTGAAACTTCGGTCCCTTCTCCGGGGGTGGAGGCGATGTCGACCCGCCCCCGGAGTCTTTCGATATTTTTCTTGACCACCTCCATACCGATGCCGCGACCCGGGATATCGGCGATGTCTTCCTGAGTGGAGAATCCGGATTCGAAAATGAATCGAAAGACTTCCGAGTCGGTACGGGCGCCGATGTCATCCGCTTCGGCCATTCCACGGGCCACCGCCCGGGCCCGGATTTTTTCCGGGTTCAGACCCGCGCCGTCGTCGGAAAAGCGTATCAGAATTTCCCCGCTCTCCTGCCGGGCCTCGATTCGGATCATTCCGGAAGCTTCCTTTCCTTTTGATCGGCGAACCTCCCGAGGCTCGATGCCGTGTTCGATGCTGTTTCGAATCAGGTGCACCAAGGGGTCGCCGATCTGTTCGAGGACGGTTTTATCCACCTCGGTATTCTCTCCTGCTACTACCAAATTCACCGGTTTGCCGGCCTTGGAGGAGAGCTCTCGGACCAGTCGATCCAGTCGGCGAAAAATGCCGGAAAGGGGGATCATTCGAACCGATATGGCCACATCCTGGATTTCGGATATGATCCGTCGCAGGCTATGGGTGGCCCGTTCGAAATTGGAAAGGGTGAGGCCTTCCAGATCGGTGTTCCGGGTCACCATGGATTCGGCGGTGACCAGTTCTCCCACCAGATTGATCAGAAGATCCAGTTTGCCGAGATCCACCCGAATGTCCTGTCGTATTACCCCCAATGAGGATGAAAAGCCGGCGGAACCCGGAAGGGGGGAGATCCTTTCCGCCTCGGATTGGGTCGATTCTTTCGCATTTATATCGGCATCGGGTCCGGCGGCCGTGGTGGAAAAAAATGCGGCGGCCTCCGGAAAAGAGGCGGTGCCGTGGATCGACAACTCCCACAATCCTTCCTGAAGCAGATCGACCCCTTTGAGAAGCAGGTCCCGTTCACTGGAACCTATCCGGGCGGACCCGTTTAAAAATTGGTTGAGAAAATAGACCATTTCCCGACTGAATCCTTCAAAATGGGTCAGTCCCAACAGCCCGGCATGCTCCTGAAGACTGTGAATCAGGGGAAACACCTCGTCGATTCGGTGGCGGTTTTGTTCCGAATCCTTGCCGATGCCGCTGAGTTGGCGTTCGACTTTCTCCAGAAGATCATCCGAATCCAGAACAAACCGGGCGATGGTGTCGGAAGCGGGGGGGGAAGATTCAGGCCCCGGCGCTTTTGAGGGCTCTGGATCCGGGCGGTTTTGATCCGCGGATCGGTATGCTGCGGAGGGCTGGTGGTCCGATTCGACCAGAGAAACCTCCCCTGAATCGCCGTTGATGAGAAGGGCATCGACCTCCGGCAGGGCTTCGATATCCAGGGCAAAGACGCGATCTTCGGGCAAACCGGCGGCCTCGTTTAGAAAGTCGGGCCCCAAAATGGTGGAGTAAAGGACGATGCACCAGAAGGGGGCGTCCGGAAGCGGCTCCGACGGATCGATTCCGGAGGGCGGCATGACCGCGTCCACGATCGTGCCGAGGGCCTGAAGGTTCTTGAAAATCCTGGCCGGGCTTTTGCCGTCGGTCTGCTCCGCCTCCATCAGATTATACCTTAAGACATAGAGGTATTCATGGGAAACGGGAATTTTTTTCAGGGTTTCGGGGGACATATCGAACCGGACATTCGAAAACCCCGTTTCGCCCGTGAAGGCGGAATCCTTCGGGTCGAAGGCGGGTGCATCTGCGCCCGAGGCGGTCAATTCACAAAGCCGGCGGTGAACCGATTCGATATCGATCTCGTCGCTGCGAAGAATGTCCTCCATCATCGCCTTCAGCAGATCCACTCCATCCAGGAGCACATCCACCATGCCGGGCCGCAGGGTCCCGGGGGTATCCCGCACCGGATCCAAAAGGGTTTCCATCGCGTGGGCCAGGGTCTGCATTCGGGGAAGGGGAAGAAAACCGGCGCCCCCCTTGATGGAGTGGATGCCTCGAAACACCTGGTCAATCAACTCCGCATCGAACCCTTCTTTTGCCTGGGCGATCAGAAGGAGGTCGTGTTCCACCCTCTCGAGATGCTCGCCGCCTTCCAAGGCGAATTCGGTCAACATCGATTCATCGAAGTCCATGTACGGTTACCCTGTCAGGCGATTCGATAGGTCCGGTCGAGGCGCGTCAGACGGAACAAAATTTCGAGATCCGGATCGGTGTGAATCAGTTCGATTCGGCGATCGGTGAATCGCCGGCCGATAAGATCGGAAAAAACCACAAATACCCGAAGCGCCGCAGCATCGATGTCCCGAACCCTCGACAAATCAAACCGAATCCGCTTATGTCCGTTATTCAAGAGGTCGAGGAGCAAGCGTCGAAAATCCTCTGACTCCCGGGAGACGATGTCTCCGGTCGGCTGAATCACCACCCAGTCCGATTGATCAATTATTTTGAACATTTCCTTCTTCAAACGACCGGCGGCCTGCGGCCTCATCAAGCGGTTTTTTCCAGTAAAAGAATCTCTTCGGATTTCAGAACCTTGTCGATTTCGAGCAAAATCTTGACCCCCCCCTCTGCCTTGGCGATTCCCATGATGTAATCGGTGTCCAGTTTGGTTCCGAACCGGGGCGGCGGTTCAATTTCGTCCTTCTGAATGTTGAGAACTTCCGATACGGTATCCACCACCAGGCCGATCATAATGTCGCCGGTCTCTCCTTCGATCTCCACCACGATGATGCAGGTCCGGTCCGTATAATCGATGGCTTCCAGGCCGAAACGAAGCCGCAAATCGAGCACCGGAATCACTTTGCCCCTGAGATTGATCACCCCCTTGACGTATTTCGGTGTCTGCGGAACCGAGGTGATGGGCATCATTCCGATGATTTCCTTGATCTTCAGAATGCCGATGCCGTATTCTTCGTCCGACAGGGTAAAGGTCAGGTATTTTCCTTCCTTATCTTGCATGTCTTTAGAGGTTTGGTCAAATGACTTTACCGACTTTTCCACAGTTAGTATCCTCCTTTTCGGATTTGAATGCGACCCCAAATTCATGATGTATTTCATGAAGTCGTGATACCCGACTTTGTACAGCCATCTTTACCCCTTTTCAAGAGAATTTGTAACCATTTTGCCCGTACGTATCGATTCACCGAAGGGCGCCGGTAAATTAATACTTTGAGTTGATAGAAAATGGATTGTCTTATATAGTATAATAATTTATTTTGATTATCAATCATACCGTTCAAAAAGCCTTCCCAATGAGGGCGGGAGAGTGTGGGAGCCGGAATTTAAAAAAACGCAAGCCCGCTCCGGGGAAAGATCGGGCGGGGTCAGCACTGGATGACGGGGGTTCAGATATTCATCGGTTTTCAATCGAGGGAAGCGCAATGTATGATGATTTTTGGGTATTGTTGGTCGATGATTTTTCAACCATGCGCAGGGTGATTCGACGGATGTTGAGGGATCGGGGAATCGAGAATGTAATCGAGGCGGAAAATGGTAAGCAGGCCTGGAAATTGTTGAACGACCAGAAGATCGATCTGGTAATCTGTGACTGGAACATGCCGAACATGAAAGGGGTGGATCTTCTGGAGCTGGTTCGTTCCCATGTCCGCATGTCGGCCCTTCCCTTCGTAATGGTGACCGCCGAGGGCAAAAAAAACTTCATCGAACAGGCCATTGAAAAGGGGGCCACGGGATACGTGACCAAACCCTTCAGCTCCGAAGAGCTGTTCTCCGTTCTCAGCGATATCCTTCCGGGTGAAGCCGAATAGAGAAAAATGGTTTTGCCGATACCGATCCTTTTCCGACACCGACATCCTGATGGGAATGCTCATGATAACTGTTTTGAGGAGTAGGTAATGGCGCAGAAGGATTTCTGTATTCTGGTTGTGGACGATTTTCCTATTATGAGGGGCATCATTCGCCGAATGCTGACCAAGCGGTTCGGTTTAAACAACATTCTCGAGGCTGAGGACGGGGTGATCGCCTGGGATGTTCTGAGCCGCGAAAGGGTGGACCTGGTGATTTGCGATTGGAATATGCCCAATATGACCGGTATCGCCCTGCTGAAAAAAATCCGGGCCGACAAGCGTTTGCAGGACCTGCCTTTTGTCATGGTCACGGCCGAAGGGAAAAAGGAGAACGTGATCGAGGCGACCAAGGAAGGGGTCACCGGATATATCATCAAGCCCTTTACGGCCAAGGATCTGGGAAAAAAACTGAAGCTGATCCTTCCGGAATAAAGTTGGAAATATTGGTAAAAAGCTTGACAGCAGGGTGCTAAAAAACGATGAATGGAGTTTTCGCAAACCCCCGTGCTTTTGGAGTCTGACGGCGGTTTTTCAACATTCCTCTTTATCGGGAGAAAGACATGGCTGAAAAAAATAAGATGGACTTTAATTTGATTCAACCCTTCATCAATGCCACACTGACCGTTCTGAAGACCATGGCCTTTACCGAGGCCCATTCCAAATCCTCCTATCTCAAAGACGAAAAAACCGCTAACGGGGACGTGTCGGGGGTGATCGGTCTCACCGGCGACGCCTCGGGATCCCTGTCGGTCAGTTTTCCGGAAAAAACGATTCTGACCATTGTATCCAATATGTTCGGAGAGCGGATGAGCGAGGTCGACGATGAAATCAAGGATGCCGTCGGGGAGATCACCAACATGATTTCCGGTCAAGCCCGCCAGGAATTGGAAGGCTTGGGGATGTCTCTCGAATCCGCCATTCCCACCGTGATCTCCGGAAAGGATCACACCATCAAGCATATCACCACCTACCCGATTCTGGCCATCACCTTTTCTCTGGATGAGGGGGAGTTCCTCAGCGGTCAGAGCGAGGAGTTCACCATCGAGGTCTGCATCGAGGAAGGCTGAATTCTGCGGTTTTCATCATGTCTTGACACCCCTACCCAAATGGAATACCATCCCCTGCTTAACTTTTTTGCACATAACCCCTGACGGCATGAGAAGCTCGGAGCCCCATGGAAAAAACAGGCGATCTGATCGAGAGACGAAAACAGAAGATTTCAGAACTCACTGAAAAAGGAATAAATCTTTTTCCCAATAACTTCAGGGTCACCCATACGGTGGCGGAAATACAGCAAAAAGTGGAACAATCCCCCGAATCACTGACGGTGGACGAACCGGTCTTTACAGCCGCCGGCCGCATGATGGCCGTCAACCGGTTCGGTAAATCCACATTTATTCGATTTCGGGACAGAACCGGTCAGCTTCAGGCCTATATCCGCAAAGACAAGGTGGGCGATGACGCCTATGCCCTGCTCAAGCAGTTGGACGTCGGGGATTTTATCGGGCTCACAGGGGGGATGTTTCAGACCAAGACCGGGGAATGGACTCTGTTGGCCCGGGAAATTCGACTCCTTTGCAAAGCCACCCGCCCCCTTCCTGAAAAATTTCACGGCCTCCGTGATCCTGAAAAGCGATACCGTCAGCGGTATGTCGATCTGATTATGAATCCCGAGATTCGGGATCTTTTTCTTAAACGAAGCCGGATTATTCAATCGGTTCGCCGATTCCTTCTGGACCGGGATTTCCTGGAGGTGGAAACCCCCATGATGCAGCCCATTCCCGGCGGGGCCGAAGCCGAGCCCTTTGTGACCCATCACAACGCCCTCAACATGGATCTTTTCCTGCGGATCGCCCCGGAACTTTACCTGAAGCGGCTGGTGGTGGGCGGGTTTGAACGGGTTTTCGAGATTAACCGAAATTTTAGAAACGAAGGGGTCTCCACCCAGCACAATCCGGAATTCACCATGCTCGAGTTCTATCAGGCCTATGCCACCCACGAGGACCTGATGAACCTGACGGAAGAGATGATCCGCCATTCGGCCCGGGTGGTGCTGGGGACGGAAACCATCGAGTATCAGGGCCATACCATCGACCTGTCCGACCGGTGGCGGCGAATGACCTTGTCCGGCGCACTGGAGGAATTGGGGGGGCTTGATCCGGCGCTGCTGCCCAATAAGGAGGGGCTTCTCGAATTTGCAGCTGCAAACGGGGTTCGAATCACCAAGACCGGTCGGCTGGGCAAAATCATCACCAAGCTTTTCGACGCCCTGGTGGAACCGAAGCTGATTCAGCCCACCTTCATCACCGGGTATCCGGTGGAGGTCTCTCCGCTCTCCCGCAGAAGCGATACCGAACCGGACCTGACCGACCGGTTCGAACTGTTCGTGGCCGGGCGGGAAATCGCCAACGGGTTTTCCGAGCTCAATGATCCCGAAGACCAGCGATCCCGTTTTCTTCAGCAGGTGGAAGACCGAACCGCCGGGGACAAAGAGGCCCACTACATGGATGAAGACTACATTGAAGCCCTCGAATACGGCATGCCCCCGACCGCCGGCGAAGGTATCGGCATCGATCGGCTGGTGATGCTTCTGACCGACGCCGCCTCCATCCGGGAGGTGATTCTGTTTCCCCACATGAAAGCGAAATAACCATTGCCGATGACGGGCCGGTACGGCGACATTCCTTCCAGAGTGAAGATTCCGGCCCCGACTCCCTGGGCATCCATGTCTTTTGAACTGTTCATAGGCCGCCGCTATCTGCGAACCAAACAGAAACAGGCGTTTATCTCCCTGATCACCCTGCTTTCCATTGCCGGGGTGATGGTGGGGGTGATGGCCCTGATCGTGGTCATCGCGGTGATGGCCGGGTTTGAATCGGACCTGAAATCCCGAATCCTGGGGGTGGAATCCCATGTGGTGGTGACCCGGCCTGAATCGCCGTTTACCGAATATGACCAGGTGATGGACGCGATTACAGAAGTCGACGGCATTGTATCGGCCACTCCTTATATCGACTCTCAGGTTATGCTGCGTTCTTCTGTCGGCGTATCCGGCGCGGTCCTGCGGGGGGTCGACCCGGCCTCTGCCGACCGGATCATTCGAAATGTGGAGGGTGCCGCTCTCCATCAGCTTTCCGCGCCCGCGGGTTCCAACGAAAAGACGGCTTCCGGACCCCGAATCGTATTGGGTCGTGAACTGGCCCACGGCCTGGGGGTGTTGGAAGGAGACCGGATCTATCTGATCACCTCCCGGGGAATGATATCCCCCATCGGCCATATGCCGGCCATGAAGCGTTTTCAGGTGGCGGGATATTTCGAATCCGGAATGTATGAATACGACGGCAGCCTCGCCTTTGTGCGGCTTCAGGATGCTCAGCAGGCGCTTCGTATGGGGGACGCGGTCACCGGGATAGAAGTCCGGGTGGAGGATGTCTACGCAGCCCGCCGAATCGCCCGTCACATTTCCGAAGCGGTCGGGTCTTCCTATGAGGTGCGGGATTGGATGGAGATGAACCGGAATTTCTTTTCCGCCCTCAAGCTGGAAAAGACGGTCATGTTCATTATCCTCACCCTGATCGTGCTGGTGGCCGCCTTTAATATCGCCGGCTCCCTGATCATGATGGTGATGGAAAAGACCCGGGATATCGCAATTCTCAAAACCATGGGCGCCGCCGATCGCAGCATTCGATACATTTTTGTGTTCAAAGGGGCGGCGGTGGGCGGCATCGGCACGCTTCTGGGGGTGGGGCTCGGCTGTCTGCTCTGTTTTCTTTTGAAGCGATATCGGTTTATTCAACTCCCGTCGGATGTGTATTACATCACCACCCTGCCGGTTCAGCTTGAGTTATGGGATGTGACGCTTATCGCCGCGGCCGCCTTGGGGATATCCTTTCTGGCCACGCTCTATCCGGCCTATCAGGCATCCCGGTCGAATCCGGTGGAGGCGTTGCGGTATGGGTAAATCCGTGGAGACCGGCCCGGACAGCGCATCGCACCCGGACGGCCTGGTCAGGGTCGCCGGCCTGTTTAAAAGTTTCGGGAGCGGAAATGACCGGATTGAGATCCTGAAAAACCTCGATTTCCATCTGAATGAAGGGGAAACGGTGGCCATTCTCGGCCCTTCGGGTATCGGAAAGTCGACCCTTCTGCACATCCTGGGGACTCTGGATCGGCCCGACAGCGGAACCCTGCTGTTTCGAGGCCGGGAGGTGCTGACATACCCTTCGGAAAAACTGGCCCGATTTCGAAATGAGTTCATCGGTTTCGTGTTTCAGTTTCATCATCTCCTGCCCGAATTCAGCGCGCTCGAGAATGTAATGATGCCGCTGCTGATAAACGGCCTTCCTAAAAAAGAGGCGACGGCCGCGGCGGCGGCGCTTCTGGATCGGGTGGGTCTGGTCCGGCGGCTCCATCACCGGGTCAATGAACTTTCGGGCGGAGAACAGCAGCGGGTGGCCCTGGCCCGGGCTCTGGTGCTGAAACCGCCGCTGCTTTTGGCGGATGAGCCCACCGGAAATCTGGATAAGCGCAACAGCGAGCAGGTGCATGAACTGCTCTGTCAATTAAACCGAGAATTCGGTATGACTTTGGTGGTGGTCACGCACAGCGCGGAACTGGCGGCATACATGTCTCGCCGCGTGACTCTGGTGGACGGACAACTCGTCGAAACGAATTGAGGCAGACATGTTGAGATCCCCGGAATTCAAAAGGCTGAAGCTGCTCCTCCTTATCTCTGTGCTTTTTTGGACCGCATGGGCGGGGCAGCCAAAAACGGTGTTCGGTCTGGAAACGGTCCAGGTGGCGGTGCTCCCCTTTCAGATCAATGCGCTCGAGGGGCGGGACTATCTTCGGGAACGGCTGCCGGTGGTGATTCGCTCTTTTCTTGAACAGCAGGGCGCCGGGGTGGTCGATCCGAACCTTCCGGAAGGGACCTCCTGGACCGAGGTGACCCGGCAGGCCGGGGGGATTCGATCCTTCGGGCTGCGTCAAGGTGCGGACTATGTCATCTGGGGGAGCCTGACCCGGGTCGGCCAGAAGATCAGCATCGACGCCAAAATGATCCCCACCTTTGGTCAGGAGCCGCCGTCGGTCTTTTATGTGGAGGGGACCGGCATTGAAAACCTGACCCGGATCGTGCGGCAGCTGGTGGATGAACTCTCCTCCCGTCTGTTCAAGCAGGAACGGGTGACTCGGATTCGAATCGAAGGAAACCAGCGGATCGGATCGGACGCCATCGACCGGGTGATTAAAACCCGGCCCGGGGACGTTTTCCTGGCCAAAAGCCTGTCCGAGGATCTGAAGGCGGTCTACCGCATGGGACATTTCGAGGACATCCGCATCGAAGCCGAGGATTCCCCCCAAGGCAAGATCATTACCTTTCGGGTGACCGAAAAGCCGACCATTCGACGCATCGACATCACCGGCAACCGTCTGTATGACGATGATGAGGTTCAGGAGAGCCTCAACATTCGAACCGGTTCCATTCTCAACGTCTATATGATCCGAAGCAATCTCCGGCGGATCGAATCTCTCTACCGGGAGAAGAATTATCACAATGCTCAGGTGGACTATGAAATTCACCCCCTGGACAACAACCAGGCCGATCTCGAATTCATTATCGATGAAGGGGAAAAGGTTCGAATCCGGGAGATCCGGTTCGTGGGCAACAACGCCTATCCGGAGGACGAGCTTAAAGGCTTGATGAAGACCTCCGAAAAAGGGTTCTGGTCCTGGATCACCGCCTCGGGAGAGCTGAACCAGGAAGACCTCAACCAGGATGTGGCCCGGCTCACCGCTTTCTATCACAACAACGGGTACATCGATGCCCGGGTGGGGGATCCCCGGGTGGAATACCAGGGGAACTGGATTTATATCACCATAAAAATCGATGAAGGGCCCCGATTCCGGGTCGGAGATGTGGACGTGAGCGGGGACATGGTCATTCCGGAACCGCTCCTGATGGATCAACTCGGGATTACCGATGAAACTTTTTACAACCGTGAGGTGGTACGAAATGATGTCCTGAAGCTGTCGGATATCTATTCGGACGAAGGATACGCCTATGCCGATATCGCCCCCCGAATCAACAAGAATCCGGAAGAACTCACGGTGGATCTCACCTATCAGATCGACAAGAAAGCGCTGGTCTATTTTGAGAAAATCATTATTTCCGGGAATACCAAGACCCGAGACAAGGTGATCCGACGGCAGTTGGAGGTCTATGAAAAGGGCCTTTACAGCGGCCGGCGCCTGAAACGCGGGGTTCGAAACCTTCATCGCCTCGATTATTTCGAAGACATCGGAATCAATACCGCCAAAGGCTCTGCCGAGGATCAGATGATCCTGGAAATCGGGGTGACCGAAAAACCCACCGGCACCTTCAGTTTCGGCGGCGGGTACAGCAGCGTCGACAACCTCTTCGCCATGGCCTCCATTTCTCAGAGAAACCTGTTCGGCCGAGGTCAGGTTCTTCAGTTCCGGGCCGACGTGGGCGGCAAATCGAGCCGGTTCACCCTGAGTTTCACCGAGCCCTGGCTCTTTGATATCCCCCTGTCGGCAGGGTTCGATCTCTACAACTGGGAGCGGGACTACGATACCTACGACCGGGAGAGCATGGGGGGCGCGGTCCGGTTCGGTTATCCGGTCTTCGATTTCACCCGGGCCTATCTCAGCTACCGGTACGACATCAGCGACATCACCGATATCGATGAAGACGCCTCCACCCAGATCAAAGACCTGGAAGGCGAAAACGTGACCAGCAGCATTACCGCCTCCCTTCGGTATGATTCCCGGGACCGGGCCTTTAACCCGACCGAGGGGGGAAGCCACAGCGTCAGCGTGGAATACGCCGGGTTGGGCGGGGATATCGCCTTCACCAAGTATCTGGCCGAGACCGGTCAATACATCCCTCTTTTCTGGGAGACCGTGGGGTTTCTCCATGCCGAAGGCGGATACGTCACCGAAAATTCCGGCGGAAACCTTCCCGACTACGAAAGGTTTTATCTGGGCGGCATCAACTCCCTGCGGGGCTTCGACTGGCGGGACATCAGCCTCTTCGACGAAGACGGCGCTCAGGTCGGAGGGTTCAAATATATTCAGTTCAATGCGGAATTTATCCTCCCGCTGATCAAAAAAGCGGGGTTGGTCGGGGTGCTTTTTTACGATACCGGCAACGTCTTTGACGACTCCGAAACCATACGATTCGATGAGCTTCGTGAAAGCGCCGGATTCGGTTTTCGGTGGTATTCCCCCATGGGACCGATTCGAATCGAATACGGGTATGTGCTGGATCAGCAGGAAGGCGAAGACAGCGGGCGATGGGAATTTGCCATGGGAAGCGCGTTTTAGAGCATCGTTATCTGAAAACCTGAAAGCGAACCGGAACACGGTTCTTGAATTCAAATGAGGAGGGTATTCCATGAAAGCAGTTCGAATCGCTTTTGTAACGGCGGTCGTCAGCCTGATGTGGGTGAGTGTTTCTGTGAGTGCCGATGCCAAAATCGGCATCGTCGATTTTGAACGGATTATTCAGGAATCGACCGCGGGCAGGGCCGCCCGGGCCGAAGTCGAAAAGGAAAAAGAGCGGATCGAGTCGAGTTTGAGGGAGACCGGCCGGGAAATCGAAGCTCTCAAAAGCAAACTGGAGGCCGAGGCCCTGGTGATGAGCAAGGATATGCGGGAGCAAAAAGGACGCGAGTTCCGGATCAAGGTCAACGACTTCAAAGAGCTTCAAAAGAAAAACGCCCAGGATTTCAGGGTATTCGAAGCCAAGATCATCAATCGGATTCAAAAAGACGTATACGAGATCGTCAAACAGATCGGCGAAAGAGGGAATTACCTGTTGATCATTGAAAAGGGTGCGGTACTCTATTATCCGAATGCCATCGATGTTACGGATGAGCTTCTGAAACGATACAACGCCAAAACCCGATAATCAGGAATTTCTAGAATCGATGGGGGTTCACATGCGGATATCCTTAAAAGAGATCGCCGATGCGGTGGACGGGCGGCTGAACGGAGATCCGGCCATGATGATCGACGGGGTTTCTCCCTTTGAAACCGCCGGGCCGGATCAGATCACCCTGGCCGGAACCCCGAAGTTTCTGAAACGGATCGGTGACACCCACGCCGGGGCCGTGATCGTGCCCCTGAAGTGCGAAGCCGGTGAAAAGCCGCTGGTTCGGGTGAAAAACCCCCAGGTGGCCTTCGCCCGGGTAGTGGAATTGTTTCACCCTCACCCGGTTCCTGAGAGCTTCATCAGCCCCCACGCCTGTATCGGCGAGCATTTTACCGCAGGTGAGGCGGTTTCGGTATTCAACGGGGTGGTCATCGGCGACCGGGTATCCATGGGAGACCGGGTCCGGCTGCATCCCGGGGTGGTGATCGGGGATGGGGTGACCATCGGCAGCGATGTGGAGGTATACCCCAATGCGACCATTCGGGAAAATTGCCGAATCGGGAACCGGGTGATCATCCATGCGGGCACCGTGATCGGAAGCGACGGGTTCGGGTTCGCTCCGGACGGCGAACGATACCATAAGATTCCCCACACCGGCATCGTCCGCATCGACGATGATGTGGAGATCGGGGCGTTGAACGCCATCGACCGGGCGACCTTCGGGGAAACCCGGATTCAAAAAGGGGTCAAGACCGACAACCTGGTTCACATCGCCCATAATGTGACGGTCGGTGAAAACACGGTGCTGGTGGCCCAGGTGGGGATTTCCGGGTCCACCACCATCGGCCGGAACGCCATTCTGGC
>CAZNLT010000010.1:0-18318 GCA_964573705.1 uncultured Desulfobacterales bacterium | reverse complement strand
TGGCCCAGGTGGGGATTTCCGGGTCCACCACCATCGGCCGGAACGCCATTCTGGCGGGTCAGGCCGGGATCTCAGGCCATCTGAATATCGGAAACAACGTCACCATCGGCCCGCAGGCCGGGATCGCCAAATCGATACCGGACGACAGCGTCATGTCGGGTTCTCCGGAGATGCCCCATTCCCAATGGCTTCGCGTGCAGACGATCATTCCCAGGCTGCCGGAAATGAAAAAACAGATTGCCGAACTGGAAAGGCGATTGAAAGCCCTGGAGGACAAATGAAGGAAGAGGCTAAGGAAGCAGTGAGCCGTCGGTACGGGGTCCGGGAGATCATGGGGTTTCTGCCCCATCGATATCCTTTTCTGCTGGTGGATCGGGTGATGGAGGTGGTACCCGGTGAAAAGATTATCGCCCTGAAGAATGTGACCTTCAATGAACCCTTTTTTCAGGGCCATTTCCCCGACGCGCCGGTGATGCCCGGGGTGTTGATCATTGAAGCCATGGGCCAGGCGGGCGGGGTGCTGGTGATGGAATCCCTTCCGGAAGACCGCCACGGCGCCCTCATCTATTTCATGGGAATGGACAAGGTTCGGTTTCGAAAACCGGTTCTGCCCGGCGACCAACTGATTCTGGAGGTTACCATGATCAAAGCCCGGTCCAGGGCCGTCAAAATGGCCGGTGTGGCCACCGTGGACGGCACTCGCGTGGCGGAAGCCGAGCTTCTGGCCGCCTTCGGAGAGGATGCATGATACACCCGACAGCCATTATCGACCCCAAAGCCGAACTCGACAGCGATGTATCCGTCGGGCCCTATACCGTTATCCGCGAGAACGTCACCATCGGGTCCGGCACCCGGATCGGCCCCCATGTCACCATTGATCCCTTTGTGACCATCGGGCCGGACTGCCGGATTTTCCAGTTCGCCTCCCTCGGGGCCGAGCCCCAGGCCATTAAATTCGGCGGAGAGGAGACCTATGTCAAGATCGGAAGAGGGTCCATCATTCGGGAATATGTCACCGTCAACCGCGGCACCGGTTTCGGCGGCGGGATCACCGAGGTGGGGGAGGAAAATTTTCTGATGGCCTATTGCCATGTGGCTCATGACTGCAAAACCGGACGCCAGGTGATCATGGCCAACAACGCGACCTTGGCCGGCCACATCACCATCGGGGATTATGTGACCGTCGGGGGTCTGGTGGCTGTTCATCAGTTCGTCCGAATCGGCCCCTATGCCTATGTGGGCGGAAAATCCGCCGTGGTCAAGGACATCCCCCCCTTTGTCATCGCGGCCGGTGACCGGGCCACTTTGCACGGCCTCAACTCCGTGGGCCTCAAGCGAAGGGGCTTTCCCCAGGATACCGTCTCCGCTCTCAAGAAGGCCTATCGCATCATTTTTCGAGTCGGACTCACCGTCAACGAGGCGTTGGAGCGGGTCCGCGCAGAGGTGGACCAGATCCCGGAAGTCGTCCAGTTTGTCGAATTCATTCAGGCCACCGACCGGGGGATCACCCGATAATTCCGGAACCGGAGATCTCTTTCCGGGATTCTCCGCCCACCAGGACCAGAAAGCATGCGAATCGGTATCATCGCGGGGAGCGGTCAGTTTCCCCTGATCTTTGCGAAAGCCGCCCGGGCTAAAGGATTTTCCGTTTTTGCGGCGGCCTACGCCAATGAAGCCGATCCGCTCATAAAGGAGTATGCCGAGGCGGTGGAGTGGCTCCATCTGGGGCAACTTCGGCGGCTGATCCGGTTTTTTAAAAAGCACCAGGTCGGGGAGGCGGTGATGGTGGGAGCGATTCGAAAAACCCGCATGTTTACCGATGTCCGCCCCGACACCAAGGCCATCGCCCTGATCGCCGGTCTTCGTCATACCCATGACGACGGTATCTTGAGCGCGTTTGCCGGAGCTCTGGAAAAAGAGGGGATTCTTATCCGGTCGGCCACGTTTCTGCTGCCGGATCTGTTGGCAATCAAGGGATGCTGGACCCGGCGAAAACCGAACCGGTCCCAGAATGCGGATCTCGAGATCGGGTGGCGGATCGCCAAGGAGATCGGAAAACTGGATGTGGGCCAATGCGTGGTGGCGGAGGGCGGCTCGGTTCTGGCCGTGGAAGCCATCGACGGCACCGATGCGACCATTCGCCGCGGCGGCGGCCTGGGCAGCGGGGATGCGGTGGTGGTCAAAATCTGCAAGCCCCAGCAGGATACCCGGTTCGATATTCCGGCCATCGGATCGGAAACCATTCGAACCATGGCCGATGCCGGGGCCGGGGTACTGGCGGTGGAAGCGGGAAAGGCGGTGGTCTTCGACCGGAAGGAGATGATCGCGCTGGCGGATGCCTCCGGCATTTCGATCGTGGCCCTGGACGAGAATCTGAGGTGGAAATAGTAATGAAAAGAGAAAAAGACAAGCTCCGGATCGGGGTGGTCGGGGTTGGATATCTGGGCAAGTTTCACGCGGAAAAATATTCACGCATGGCGGATGTGGAGCTGGTGGGGGTGGCGGATACCGACCGGTCCCGGGCCGAGGAGATCGGCGGGCGAATGGGGGTTCCGGTGTTTACCTCACACCGGGAGCTGATCGGAAAGGTGGATGCGGTCAGCGTGGCGGTGCCCACCCCGAACCATTTCGAGGTCAGCCGGGACTTTCTGCTGAACGATGCGGACGTGCTGATCGAAAAGCCGATCACCACCACCCTGAAAGAGGCTGATGAGCTCATCGAGATCGCCGATTCCCGGGGAAATATCATTCAGGTTGGGCAATTGGAGCGGTTCAATCCGGCGGTGATGGCTTTGAAGGGCGTCATCGACCGGCCGATGTTCATCGAATCCCACCGGTTGGCCATATTTAAAAACCGTTGCACCGATGTCAGCGTGGTTCTCGATCTCATGATTCATGACATCGATATTATTTTGAACTTCGTCAAGGCGGAGGTGTCCCACATTCATGCGGCAGGGATTCCGGCCGTTTCGGACCATGTGGATATCGCCAACGCCCGCCTTCAGTTCGCCACCGGATGCGTGGCCAATGTGACCGCCAGCCGGATTTCCATGAAAAACGAGCGGAAAATCCGTCTGTTTCAGAAAGACACCTATATTTCGGTCGATTTTGCCAGCCGCGAAATCACGATTGTCCGCAAGACCGACAACGGGGATTGCGGGGGGTTGATTCCGGGAATGAATATCGAGCAACTCTGCTTCACCCAGGGGGATGCCCTGGAGGAGGAGCTGAAATCCTTTGTTCACTCGGTGAAGCGACGGGAGCCCTCGGCGGTGACCGGCGCTATGGGCAGGGACGCTTTGCGGGTCGCCCTCATTGTCATGGAGCAGATTCAGGAAGCCAACCGCCGGTTTCTGAGCCAATGATCCATGTCGCTTGCGTCCGCACCTGAGGAAAACACTTCCGGTCCCCGAAAAACGGTCATGATCGTGGCCGGCGAAGCCTCCGGGGACGGGCACGGCGCCAGACTGGTGCGGGCCCTGCAAAAGCGCTCCGGTGCTCCCATTCGATTCGTGGGCATCGGCGGCCGGGCCCTGCAAAACGCCGGTATGGAAGTGGTGGTGGACGCTTCGAGCTTGTCGGTGGTGGGAATCACCGAGGTCTTTGCCAAGGCCGGAAATATTCTCAAAGGAATGGCCGCCGCCAAGCGGGTGCTGAAAATACGTCGTCCGGATCTGTTGATTCTAATCGATTTTCCCGATTTCAATCTTCACCTGGCCGGTTTTGCCAAAAAAGTCGGGGTGCCGGTTCTGTACTATATCAGCCCTCAGGTCTGGGCCTGGCGTTCCGGGCGGGTTCGAACCATTGCCCGGCGGGTGGACCATATGGCGGTGATTCTGCCTTTTGAACAGCATTTTTATCAGCGGCATCAGGTGCCGGTGACTTTTGTCGGCCATCCGCTTATGGACCGTCCCCATCAGCTCCCGGCCGCGGATGCAAATGACCCGTCCGAGCCGGTGTCGGTCATCGGGCTGCTGCCCGGCTCCCGGGACGGAGAGGTCGAAAAACTGCTGCCGGAGATGCTGAAGGCGGCGAATCTGCTTCAGAAGCGGTATGCCGGCCTCTCCTTTCTGATTTCCTTGTCCGATTCGGTGAATGAAACCCGGGTGCGGAATATTCTGAACCGGCACCGGGGGAGGGCGACCGTCGAGATCGTAGACCAGGGGGTGGAGGCGGTGTTTCAGCGAAGCGGTTTCGTGATCGCCGCTTCGGGCACGGTTACCCTGGAAGCGGCCATCGCCGGTATACCCATGGTTATCATCTATAAGGTATCGCCGGTCAGTTATCGGCTCGGCAAGGCGCTGATACGGGTCGATCACATCAGCCTGGTGAACCTGATTTCCGGAAAACGGCTGGTTCCCGAGCTGATTCAGGCGGATGCCTCCCCCATGAAGATCGCGGATACGGTGGAGAAAATGCTGTCGAATACTTCCGGCCTGAAGCGGATTCGAGAGGAACTGGTGATGATTCGGGAACGGTTGGGCGGCCCCGGTGCGTCGGATCGGGTGGCGCAAATCGCCCTGAATCTGTTGCGATGACTTTACATATTCACATGATGATTTAGATTAGCCTGTATTCATCAACCCTTATACAGGAGAAAACAATACGTATGGTATCGGAGAAAACGGAAACGGAACATTCGGCGGACGGGGTTCCCATGCCCATCGTTGTTCTGAACCGGTGGATTCTGTTGATCGGCAATCTGGCGGCCCTGATTTTTCAGCAACCGTGGATCATCACCCTCTTGTTTTTGATGCTTTCGGCATCCCTGATCGGCGGTCAGCGATGGAGTCTCGTGGCCAAGATCGGCAGACGTCTTTTTGCGGAGAAGATCCCCGGTTCCGAGCGCGAAGACATGCGCCTGATGCGTTTCAACAATACGATCGCCGCGGTACTGCTGGGCCTGGCCCAATTGGCTTTTATGGCGGGAGCGCCGGTTCCCGGATGGATTTTCTCATTCATGGTGGCCCTGGCCGCAGGCATCGCCCTGGCCGGTTTTTGTGTGGGCTGCTTTCTGTTTTTTCAGTTCAGAATGCTTCGTTATCGCATGTTCGGCCGATAACGGTGGCCCCCTTTTTACGGGAATGGAAATGGCGGTCGGTGGGAAGTCTCGGAAGGCTTCTCATCGACCTGATTTTTTCAACATCCGAGATTGAATCCGTCGGGAAAGATCAGCCCCTGACCCGTCTGATCGACTCGGGCGGATATATTGCGGCTATCTGGCATTCCCGAATACTGGTTTTCGGTTACATTTACAGACACACCCCTGCCGCGGTGCTGGTGAGCCGGTCGGAAGACGGAGAGCTCATCGCCCGGGTTCTGAAAAGCCAGGGATTTGATCCGGTGCGGGGATCCACCAACCGGGGCGGATTGAGGGCCCTGGCGGTGCTGATTAAACGGGTTCGCCGGGGGCAACCGGGGGTGATCACTCCCGACGGTCCCCGGGGGCCGAGATACCGGGTGCAGCCCGGGGTGATTACCCTGGCCAAGAAAACAGGGGTACCGATTCTCCCCATGACCTACAGCGCCGCACACAGACATGTTTTCGCCAGCTGGGACCGGTTTTTGCTGCCCCGGCCCTTCACCCGGTGCCGGGTGGTCTATGGAACACCGGTCTATGTGCCGGAAAACGCGGAGCCGACCGCGCAGGAAAACTGCCGCATTCAGCTGGAATCGGAATTGCGCAGAATTACCGAGGAAGCGGATCGACAATTCGGACATATTACTCCTTAAAACATGATACGATTCTCTTTAAAACCCCGCCACAAGGTTCTGATCGGAATGATCCGCGACAACTGGACCCGGCTCTTCGCCGCCATGGGTTGCATGCTGATCATCGCCGCCACCACCTCTGCCACCGCCTTTCTGGTCAAACCGGTTCTGGACGGCATCTTCTTCAACAAAGACCGGACCATGCTGACCCTGATTCCACTGGCCGTCATCCTCATCTATTTTTTCAGAGGGACGGCCACCTACGGGCAGGAATACCTCATGAACTATGTGGGGGAGGGGATCATCCGCCGGCTTCGGAACATGCTTTACAACCACATTCAGGACCTCCCCCTGGCTTTTTTTCAGAAGGAGCGCACCGGTGTACTGATGTCCCGAATCACCAACGACGTCAACATCATCAAATCGATGGTCTCCACTTCGGTTACCAGCATGCTGCGGGACGCCTTCACCATCGCGGGTCTGACCGGGGTGATTTTTTATCGGGACTGGAAAATGGCGGTTTTCGCCTTTCTGGTTCTTCCGTTGGCCTTTTATCCCATCGTGGAGTTCGGCCGCCGGGTGCGGCGGGTCAGCACCGGATGTCAGCAGGCCATGGCGGAAATGAGTTCCTTTCTCCATGAAACCCTTTCCGGAAACAAGATCGTCAAAGCCTTCGGCAGAGAGGACGATGAAAAACAGCGGTTTGCAAAGAAAACCCTGGATCTGTTCCGGCTGGAGATGAAGGGGGTGGTGGCCAATGCCCTTTCCTCTCCGGTGATGGAGTTTCTGGCCGGCATCGGCGTCGCTTTTATCATCTGGTACGGGGGTTCCCGGGTGATCAGCGGGACCTCCACCCCCGGCACCTTTTTTTCTTTTATGACCGCGGTTTTGTTGTTGTATGATCCGGTCAAAAAGCTGAGCAAGGTGAACAACAAAATCCAGCAGGGGCTGGCGGCCACCGATCGGGTCTTCGACATCCTTGAGCGGGAATCGGATATTCAAGACCCGCCGACGCCGGTCGAATTTTGCAATCGGCCCCACCATGTCCGGTTTGAAAATGTCTCTTTGAGGTATGAAGGTGAAAAGACCCGGGCCCTGAAAGGAATCGACCTGGATGCGGCCCCGGGCGAAGTCCTGGCCCTGGTGGGGATGAGCGGCGGCGGCAAAACCTCTCTGGTCAATCTGATTCCCCGGTTCTATGACGTGAGCGAAGGGCGGATACTGATCGATCAGATCGACATCCGCCGGGCCTCGGTCGCCTCCCTTCGTCGTCAGATCGCCATCGTGACCCAGGATACCATTCTGTTCGACAACTCGGTCCGGTACAATATCGCCTACGGAAAACCCGACGCCGCTGAAGAAGAGGTGATCGCCGCGGCCAAGGCGGCCTACGCCTTCGATTTTATTCAGCATCTGCCCCGCGGCTTCGATACCCGGATCGGAGAGCTGGGCAACCGGCTTTCCGGCGGACAGAAACAGCGGATCTGCATCGCCCGTGCCCTGCTCAAAGACGCCCCCATCCTGATCCTGGACGAAGCCACCTCCGCCCTGGATACCGAATCGGAAATGCTGGTTCAAAAAGCATTGGAGAATCTGATGCGGGGCCGGACCACCTTCGTGATCGCCCATCGCCTCTCCACCATCAGCGTGGCCGACCGGATCATGGTCCTGGTGGACGGGAAGGTGGCCGAGGAAGGCACCCATCAGGCGCTTCTGTCCCGCAGGGGAGAGTACTTCAAGCTCCATCAAATGCAGTTCAGCAGTGCCCCGGAGAAGGACCCTCCGCTTTCCGAGCGGGAAACGCCGGCTGCCGTCACCTCCCACTAGGAATCGTATTTTATCCCCTCATGCCTGTCATTCACCGATATGTCGGACGGGAAATTCTCAAATACATCGGCATCGTTCTGGTGACGGTGGTCGGGATTTACCTGGTGGTGGATTTTTTTGAACGGGTCGACAATTTTCTGGGGGAAAATTTGCCGGTCAGCCGGGCCCTGGTCTACTTGGTATATAAAATACCGTTGATCATTGCTCAGATTCTGCCGGTGGCGATTCTGCTTGCGGTGCTGATCACCTTCGGACTGATGGCCAAAACCAATGAACTGATCGCGCTCAAGAGCAGCGGTGTATCCATTCGATATCTGTTGCGGCCGGTGCTGTGGATCGGTATCCTGTCCACCGGTTTTTTGTTTCTGTTTTCCGAGGTCTTGGTACCGGTGACCTCGGCCAATGCCAACCGGATCTGGCTTCTGGAGGTCCGGCAGAAATCGGCCGTGATTTCAAGGGAAAAAAACATCTGGCTGAAAGACAATCGTCTGATCAACCATATCCGCTATTATGATAAAACCCGGGGGATCGTTCACGGCATTTCCTTGTTCTATTTCGACGATGCTTTTCGGCTGTCCAGGCGCTTGGATGCAAGCCGGGGTGTCTTTGAAGGCGGAGACACCTGGGTCTTCCACGATATCCTGGAGCAGGTTCTCAATCCGGACGGCGCCTATTCCGTCAATTCTTATGAGGAACGAGTCGAAACCGTGAGTTTCACGCCGGAAAGCCTGAAGATCGTGGTCAAGAAATCCGAGGAGATGAGCTATCGGGAGCTTCGGAATTATGTGAAGCGGGTGGAAGCCGAAGGATATGATGCCACCCCCTATCGGGTGGATCTCTATGCCAAAATCGCGTTTCCGTTCATTTGCCTGATCTTGAGTGTTCTCGGCATCGGCATCGCCGCCGGCGGCCGGGTCAGAGAAAACCTGCCGGTGGTCATCGCCTTCGGCATCGGAATCGCCTTTCTGTATTGGATTTTTTATAGTTTTTGCCTTTCCTTGGGATACGGCGGGATGCTGCCGCCTGTGGTGGCCGCCTGGACGGCCAATGTCGTTTTTATGAGTTTTGCATTGTTTAAACTGATGGGCACGGAATGAAGACCATTCCTCGATTTTCTGTGTCCCTGCGCCTTTTTTTCCATGTGTATGAAGGGATGTGGCGGTTGGGCATGCCATGGCTGCGGCACCACCCCCGTCTTGCGCAGGGGTACCCCGAGCGGACGCTTGAGAGCCTTCCCGGTCCGGCCGATCTCTGGATTCAGTCGGCCTCGGTGGGGGAGTCTTATTTGAGCTGGGAACTCCTGAAGCGGCTGCAACCCGCCCCTCCGATTCGGGTATTAACGACCGCCACTACCCAACAGGGAATCGAGGTCCTGCATCAGGCCAAAGAGGCGATTCAAAGCCACAATCCAATGGTGTCTATGCAGGTTCGCTATTTTCCATTGGATTCACCCTCCCGAATGGCGCGCGCACTGGATGAAATCCGGCCCCGTCTGATGGTTCTGGTGGAGACCGAACTCTGGCCCGGGCTTCTCTTTGCTTTGAAAAACAGGGCAATCCCGGCAATGATCGTCAACGGACGCATGTCCGTCAAGAGTGTGCAGGGGTATCAACGATGGCCCGAGCTTTGGGATCCTATCGGCCCCGGTCGAATTTTGGCCATCTCCGAAACCGATGCCGTACGGTTTCGGTCGGTTTTCCCGAAGGCGGCGGTGTCGGTCATGGACAATATCAAATTTGACCGTCTCGGCATCGAGGAGTCGACCCCCTCAAACCGGTTTCATGAATGGTTTCCCTCAGGCATGCCATTTCTGGTGCTGGGATCGGTCCGCCGGGAAGAGGAGGATGTGGTTGAAAACCTGATTCTCCGACTGAGATCCCGACATCCCGAAGCGGTTATCGGTTTATTCCCCCGCCACCTGCATCGGGTGAATGCCTGGGAAAAACGATTGGCATCCCGTTCATTGCCCCACATGCGTCGGTCCAGGCTCACATCGGAAGTTTTATCAGGAGCGGTGGTGCTGTGGGACCGCATGGGCGAACTGAATGCGGCATACGGTCGGGCCGATGCGGTATTTGTGGGCGGAAGCCTGGCGCCCGCCGGGGGGCAGAATTTTCTGGAACCGCTGATGTGCGGCATTCGACCGGTAATCGGACCTTCCTGGGACAATTTCAAATGGGTGGGTACCGACCTGTTTGCGCAGGGGCTGGTGCGAATCGGTCGAAACTGGGAGAAGGTGGCCGATCTGTTATCCGAGGACCTGGCCGATCCCCCTTCCCATGAAGCCGTGCGGAACCATACGGGGCGGTACCTTCGAACACGGCAGGGCGGCGCCCGGCAGGCATGCCAAGCCATTGAATCGGTTTTGAACGGATTCTCCCACTGCTCGGTTTTGCATTATCCTCGATGATTTCTTCTTCAAGACATTTACGCCACCTGTGGAACGGTGTCGCCCACAGGTGCATTTACGGGTTTTTTCGAAGTGTAGCCCGCCCATTTCGGAAACTGGGAACTGCTTTCCGTTATTTCAGCCATGATCGGGTATCCCCCGGGCGTGGTGTATCGTCGCCTGGAGTTCAAACCCCTGGATCGGTTTATCGTGAATTACCGAAGCCGCTTCGGGGGGCGCCTCATCCCCCCAAAAAAAGAGCTTTCGCCGGGTCTTGCGCGCCCCAGCCGGCCGGAAACTGGTGGCGCTTCTCATGGACCAGGAGGTGGCCTGGCGTGAAGGGGTATGACCAAGGATCTCGATGCCAATACCGAGCAGTACAACCGGGTGATCGAATCCATGGGGCGGGCTTATCCGGAACAACACCAAACCCTTTTACCCCTGGCCGAGAGAGGCATGATCGGTTCGGTCCCTTCGATAGACGAACACAAACAGGGTGATTCCGCAGAGCAGAAACAGCAGATCCCGCAGGGCATACCAGACCAGGGTTCCTTCCTGGACGGCTCCGCCGCCTCCGCTGCCGAAGCAACCGCATTGAACGTTTACCCCCCGGGCAAGATTGAAGATCAGTGCTCCGAAGAAAATCACCATCAGGAGGTTGAGCAGGAATACGGCGCCGGGCAGCCACAGCCCTGAAATGATGCAGATACCGAGAAACAATTCGAGCCAGGGGAGGACCAGGGCCGAGAAATTGATGAGAAAATCGGGAAGAATCTGGTAATTGTAGATGGCTTCGGCAAATTCCTCCGGATGTAGGATCTTGTCCCAGCTGGCGTAGAGAAAAATACCGCCCAAAAGAAGCCGTAAGCCCAGTACCCACCACCGTTTCATTCGCGGTTCGTATCCTTTTTTACAAAACGAGGCATCGGGTTATTCGACATGATTTCCTCCCCTTGCGGTGGGCAATCCGTGGGATTTCCAGAGGTCCCACCCGTTTACCAGTACCCGCACATTCGGATACCCCATTTCCCGAAGCGCCTCGGCCAGTTCCTTGCTCAAGTCGGAGGTCTCTGCTTCGCAATAGGCAATCACAGGGGTGCTTTCCGAAACCGAGGCCGTGACCGGTTCGAAATAGGCGTCAAATTCATTCCAGGGAAAACTTTTCGCGCCTTTAATGTGACCTTCCAGATAGGCGCTGTGGGGCCGAGCGTCTAAAAACAAGCCCTTTCCGGATGCAAACAGGGTCTTGGCCTCTTCAAGGGAAATCCTGATCCGGCTCCCGGGTTCGAGGGTCATGCGGGCCTGGGCGGACCAATCCCCCGGCAGAGCCAAACTGTTCGAGCGAAACTGATTCACCAACAGCCCTGCCAGAGTCGAAACAAACAACAACAACATGCTTTGCCACAAAAGGCGAAGCCCGAAATGTGAGCTTTGATATATATCCATCAGCGTCTTTCGATCAGATGCGTACCGTCCTTCATGGATGCAATTTCCTAGAGTAGAATGATCACTCTCATACCATATCCGCCTTTGCAATTCAATTGATGAAACCTCCTTCCGGACCCGGGTGAATCGCAATTTTCGGGATCATCGAATCGGTAAAAACAAAATTGGTAATGCACGGAAAGCGGTCTTCCGCCTGATTCTGATGTGATTATCGTTTCTTGACAAGTAAGCGCCATAGACGTATGGGTTTGTTTATTTTATTTTCTTTGAAGGAACCTGACAGCACGGGGAAAAACATGAACCAGGAATCGCCGAGTACATTAAAAGGACAGTTTCTCATCGCCATGCCGGGCTTGACAGACCCCAACTTCGCCCGTACCGTGGTCTGCATGTGTGAACACACCTCGGATGGTTGTGTGGGGGTGGTCATCAATCGGCACTATCCTTCCCTCACCGCCAAGGATATTTTCCAGGAACTGCATATCGACGCCCGACCGGAGATCAGCACGGCCCCGGTCCATTACGGTGGGCCGGTTCATGAGCAGGAAATATTCATTCTTCACGGTCCGCCTTTTGAATGGGAAGGCTGTCTGAAGGTCACCCCGTTTGTGGGGATGAGCAACACCCGGGATGTTTTGGAGGCGATCGCGGCCGGCGCCGGGCCCGAGGATTTTCTGATTTGTCTGGGATGTGCCGGGTGGGGACCGCAGCAGATGGAATCGGAAATGATGCAGAATGTATGGCTGTCCACCCCGGCGTCCAAGGAAATTCTTTTTGATTCACCCCTGGATGCCCGATGGGAAGCCGCGATCAAGGAACTGGGAATAGAACCCGCTCTGCTGTCCGGTGCTGCGGGCAATGCCTGATAAAAAATGCCGCCTTCATTGCCTATCCGAATTCGATTTTGACATGCTTTGGAAAGTGTACTAAACAGCAGCGCAACCCGTGTGGCTCAAAATCATGGGATTTGGCCTTTCATGAGGAAAACGGATTCTAATTCGGACAGGTGATGGAAAAATTTTCTCTTTTTAAAAACGAACTGCTGGAGATCAACGACCGGATTCTCAACCTGCTTTCGGAAGCCCGATCCATTCCCGGTATCGGGGATCACACCTTCGGCCATTGGGAAAGGATCTGCAAGGAGATTCAAAAACGGGTTTCGGAAGATGTGCTGCGGGTCGCGGTGATCGGAGCGATCAAATCCGGAAAAAGCACCCTGGTCAATTCTCTGTTTGAAGGGGATTATCTGAAGCGGGGGGCCGGAGTCGTCACGTCCATCGTCACCCGAATACGAAAAGGCGACGCTCTCAAGGCCACCCTCTATTTCAAATCCTGGGAACAGGTCAATACTGAAATGGAAGCGGCCATGGCTCTCTTTCCGACCACCGACTGGCGCACGGAAAAGGGGCCGTTCGACATCCGCCGGGAAGCCGACCGCCAAGCCTTGAACGAGGCCCTGGCATCCCTCAACACCGATCTGCTCATATCCAATGACAGCCGCAGCACCGACAGTGTTCTGTTAAGCTGCTACCTGAACGGCTATGACCGGGTGAAAGCGGTCATCGACGATTCACCGGTGGTCCACGAATTCGAAGGTGCGGATTTCGTCACCCACAAAGAATATTCCGGAGAGGATGTCCTTTCGGTATACCTGAATGATATTCGACTGGATATCGATGCCGGGGAGGTGGATGAGACCATCGAAATCGCCGATTGCCAGGGAAGCGATTCCCCCAATCCGCTTCATCTGGCCATGATTCAGGATTACCTCCTGCTGACGCACCTGATCGTGTATGTCATCAGCGCCAGAACCGGGCTTCGCCAGGCGGACATCAAATTTTTGTCCCAGATTAAAAAGATGGGGATTATCGAAAACACTCTTTTTCTCATCAATGTCGATTTCGGAGAACATGAAACCATGGACGACATGAAACGGGTGGAATCGAAGATTAAAGAAGAGCTGTCCCTGATCAAACCCGACCCGGATGTGTATACGGTCTCGGCCTTGTTTAGCCTGTTCAAGGGAATGGAAAAAGAGCTGAACACGAAAGATCGGCTGCGGATGGCCCAGTGGAAAGGGGAGTTGCGGTTTGTTGAGTATTCGAATCAGGAAACCGAGCGGTTTCGCGCCGCTATTCGACAAAAATTGACCCGGGAGCGGTATTCCCTGCTGCTCCAGAATCATTTAGAGCGGATGGCAACCCTTCTTTCCGGCTTCGCCCATTGGATCGCTGTCAATGGCGACGTTCTGAAGCGGGACGCCCACGGGGTGAAGCAGATTGTGGACGGCGTCCAAAAGCATCAGAAAAAAGCCGATCAGATCAAGTCGATGATCAAGTCGACTCTGGACGGAGCCACCGCAAAACTTCAGAAAATCCTTCGCACCGATGTGGACCGGTTTTTTGATTCCCACACCGGGATTGTCGGCGACCTCCTTCGGCATCTGAAAAATTACGCCGTTCCCTTCCAGGAATATGAACATACCGTCGCCTCGGCCGGATTTTCCAATGCCCTGTATCAGGTGTTTCAAGAAGTCAAGCGCGGTGTCGATGCCTACATCACCGAAATCGTCAACCCGGAAGTGGTGCGATTTGTTCGGGAAGAAGAGGAGAAAATTCGAGACCACTTCGATCTGGTAACCGGCTCCTACGATGCCATGATCATGGATGCGCTTTCAGAATACCGGACCATTTTAGAAGAACTCGGCATCCCCGCTTTTGAAAACGAGTTTAAACGGGTTCAACTCCCTGATATCTCGGCCATTGCAGAGAATGCCGGCATCAAATTCCCCCCGGCCGCGGCTGCCATGCACTACACCGCCACCATTCGAACCGAGGCCGTTATGCGCCTCGGGTGGTACCGAACCCTTCGGTTCTTAAAAAAGATGTTTAAACGGCCGGTTCCCGAATCCAAGGAAGCCCTTTTGGCCCTTGAAGACGGTGCGGTCCGGCTCAAGCGCGAAACCAAAAAATCCCTTCTCTTTCATTTCAAGGATTACCGGGAAAATTTAAAATTCCAGTATATCCTGAAACTCGCCGATGCTGTCTCGGATCGTTTGTACGATGCGCTTCAGGAGCGGTTGGAGACCTATGTGACGGATCTTACGAAGATCGTTGGCAATTTTGAAGAAAAGCAGATCGACAAAAGAGAAAGTATTGAAAAATTTGGAAATCTGCTTTTGGAGGTTACCTCAACGAAAGAAGAGGCGGGCGTTTTGAAGAGAAAAATAATGGAGGACACGTCGGGTTAATCCTCAAAAATTTGATGGTTCCCGCTTCAAATTTTGTTGCTCCTTTCGGAAGGGAATGATTCTTCAGGACTTCCTTGCCTTTTAATTTTGTTTTTTAATCAAATAGATAATTTGTGTAAACAAAAAAAAGTGTAAAAAGATCTTTGCTGGAATATATTATGCAAAAAGGTATAGCCTTATGGGGATTAAAGTTCGTTTTCATTAGCCTTTAAATCATCCATTCACCAGTTTCCTTCCTTTTCTGCCGCTCAAGGGGGTTATGGGTTTTTAATTTTCAACTCGTAATTCACCGAGCGGAGCTATGCTCTGAGTTTCACATCGATTTTATTTGCCGTCTAATCTGCAAAGAAAACAAATGAGTCTCTTTTTGTGATATAATTCCAGTATAAGAGGATGTTATTTTTATGAAAGTTGTGATTTTGGCTGGAGGATTTGGAACCCGGCTTTCAGAGGAGACCGGCGTTAAGCCCAAACCCATGGTGGAAATCGGAGACCGGCCGATTCTCTGGCACATCATGAAAATCTATTCACACTTCGGGCTCACCGATTTCATCGTTTGCTTAGGATATAAAGGCTATTATATCAAAGAATATTTCGCTAACTATTTCCTTCACATGTCGGATGTGACTTTCGACCTGAAAGACAATCATATGTCGGTCCACCACACCGAAACCGAGCCGTGGCGGGTGACCTTGGTGGACACCGGCGAAAACACCATGACCGGCGGCCGACTCCGCCGGGTGCGACACTACCTGGACGATGAGCCATTCTGTTTTACGTACGGCGACGGCCTCTCCGATATAAACATGAGTGCCTTGATCACTTTTCATAGAGAACAAAGCGGGTTTGCAACATTGACGGCTGTCCAGCCGCCGGGTCGGTTCGGTGCCTTCAACCTGTCGAGTGGTCAGACACAGGTTTTAACATTCAGAGAAAAGCCCCAGGGGGACGGCGCCTGGGTCAACGGAGGCTTTTTCGTGCTAGAACCGAGCGTTTTGGATTATATCGAAGGAGACGCCACCGTCTGGGAGCGGGAGCCATTGGAGGGGCTGGCCCGGGACGGAAAACTGAACGCCTTTCGGCACAAAGGATTCTGGCAGCCCATGGATACCCTTCGGGATAAAATGTACCTCGAATCTCTCTGGGAATCGGAAAATCCCCCCTGGAAGCTGTGGGGTTCGCGGGAGGGCGCATGAAAGACGCCCGGGAGGTCGTACAGACCGATCTTGCCTATATCGTGGAGGGCCTGGCCGAGGAATTCGAGAAGATGGCGGGTTCTCATCTGCTCGTCACCGGCGGGGCCGGCTTTCTCGGCTACTACCTGATTCAAGCATTGCTTCACTGGAACGCGGGCGGCCGATCGTCCCGCGCCATCGATGTGACTGTGTACGACAATTATATTCGGGGCATCCCGAATTGGCTGGAAGCCCTGGCGGGGGATCACCGCCTCCATTTGGTCCGTCACGACATCACCACACCGCTTCCCAAGGATTTTCCCCGGGTGGATTACATCATCCACGCTGCCTCTATCGCTTCGCCCACTTACTATCGAAAGTATCCTATCGAGACCATGGACGCCAATATCGGGGGGCTTCGGCAGCTTCTGGATTACGCCCTCGGGCGTCAGACGGCGGGGGACCCCATCCGGGGCTTACTGTTCTTTTCCAGCAGCGAGGTGTACGGCGACCCCGATCCGAACCAGATTCCCACCCCGGAAACTTACAACGGGAACGTCTCCTTTACGGGGCCCCGGGCCTGCTACGACGAATCCAAACGCTACGGGGAAACGCTTTGCACCAACTTCGCCCGGCATCATGGCATACCGGTCCGGTCCGCCCGCCCGTTCAACAACTACGGCCCCGGCCTCAAGATCAGCGACCGGCGGGTATTGCCTGATTTCGCGCGGGACATCCTGGCCGGGCGAGACATCGTTTTGCTCTCGGACGGTTCGCCGACTCGAACCTTTTGCTATGTGGCGGACGCGGTCATCGGCTATTTTAAAATATTGGTCCGGGGAGAGAGTGGGGAAGCATACAATATCGGTGTGGCATCCCCGGAGATTTCCATGGCTGATTTGGCCGAACGGGTCGCCGATCTCGCCCGGGAACTGTTCGGCTACGAAGGCCGGGTGATTCGGAAGCAAAGCGAGGATTCCCTTTATTTGACCGACAATCCCAACCGACGTTGCCCCCGCATCGACAAAGCGCGGAAGGCGCTGGGTTATCATCCCGGCGTTGAGCTGGACGAAGGGCTCCGGCGGACGCTTCTTTGGTACCGGGACAACGCTCAAGCGGAGGACGCCTGATGGACGTATCCGTGATCGGGACCGGCTATGTCGGCCTCGTCTCCGGGGTCTGCCTCGCTGAAAAGGGGCATCGGGTGGTCTGTGTGGACGTGGACCCGGCAAAGGTTGAACGGATTCGCGCCGGCGAGCCCCCGATCTACGAGCGAGGCCTGGAGCCGCTGTTGCGCAAGAACATCGGCGATCGGTTGACCGCCACCACCGACCTGGCCGGCGCCATCGCCGAGACCGAACTCTCCCTCATCGCTGTGGGCACGCCTTTTGATGGCGAGGAGATTGACCTCTCCTACATCCGCCGGGTCGCCCGGCAGATCGGCGCGGCCATCGGGACCAAATCGACCTACCACATGGTGGTGGTCAAAAGCACCGTGGTCCCGGGCACCACGGACGACGTGGTCCGGACTTATCTGGAGGAGGCTTCCGGCAAGCGGGCCGGGGCCGATTTCGGCCTGGGCATGAATCCCGAATTTCTCCGGGAGGGCGAGGCGGTGGCGGATTTCATGAATCCCGACCGCATCGTGCTGGGCGGAATAGACGATCGGAGCCTGGCGGCACTGGACGTGCTGTACGCGCCGTTTCCGGATGTGGATAAGGTGCGCACCACCCCCAAGACCGCCGAGATGATCAAGTACACGGCCAATTCTCTGCTGACCACCATGATCTCCTTTTCCAACGAAATCGGGAACCTCTGCGCGGCTTTGGGCGGTATCGACGTGGTGGACGTCATGCGCGGGGTCCACCTGGACAAGCGGCTGAGCCCCCTGCTTCCCGACGGCAGCCGGATCGTGCCGTCCTTCACCACCTACCTGGAGGCGGGCTGCGGTTTCGGCGGCAGCTGTTTTCCCAAGGACGTGAAGGCGTTGATCGCCCACGGACGGAGGGCGGGCCGGCCCATGTCGCTCCTGGACGCGGCCATCCGGGTCAACGAGGCCCAGCCGAACCAGGTGCTGGGGCTGCTTCGGGAGCATTTTCCGTCCCTTGCCGGCCTCCGGATCGCGGTTCTCGGGCTGGCCTTCAAGCCCAACACCGACGACATGCGGGAATCCCCGGCCATTCCCATCGTGCAGGAGCTGCAACGGCAAGAGGCCGACATCCACGCATTCGACCCGGTGGCCCGGACCGAGGCGGAGCATTTGTTCGGAGACCGGGGCATCACCTACCACCAAGATGTCGCCGGGGCGGTGGAAAACGCCGAGGCGGTGGTGATCCTGACCCGCTGGGACTTGTTTCAGTCTCTTCCGGAATTGCTGAAGGAGCGGGACCCGGCGCCCCTGGTCATCGATGGCCGCCGCATGCTGGACAAGACCAGCGTGAAGCGCTACGCCGGCATCGGTCTCCGGGAGGTGCTGCCGTGATCTTCGAGGAGACGCCCCTGGCCGGGGCCTACATCGT
>CAZNLT010000009.1:0-65951 GCA_964573705.1 uncultured Desulfobacterales bacterium | reverse complement strand
ACCCGCGACTTCGACCTTGGCAAGGTCGCACTCTACCACTGAGTTATTCCCGCTCATGGAATTAATGTTTATAGCGATTTCGGGTTTTTCTGTCAATAAAAAAAATCAGGTCCGAAGCAGATGTTTATATTTCACGATATAGTCAATGCCGGACCAGACGGTGAAGACCAGGGAGCCCCACAAAAAGAACATGCCGATGGCATGCAGGTTCACCCCGAAATAGGGATAGTGAAACAACAGCGGTATAATGGCCGCGATCTGAAACCCGGTTTTGTACTTGCCGAGCCAGGAGGCCGAAAGATCGGCGCCGGTCTCCACCTCGGCCACCACGCTTCGAAGCCCGGTGATCGCCAGTTCCCTTCCGATAATGATGCAGACGATCCAGGCCGGTATCCAGCCCAGGGAAACCATCATGATGAAAGAAAAAGAGACGATCAGTTTATCGGCCACCGGGTCCATGACCTTGCCGAAGTTGGAGATCAACCCCCACCGACGGGCCAGATACCCGTCCATGTAATCCGAAATCGCCGCCAGGCTGAACAGGATGGCGGCGACAAAGGTGAAAAACCGGTTCGGATACATCAACAGAATCACAATCCCCGGGGCCGCTATCATGCGAAACACCGTCAGGGTATTGGGATTTCCGACCGCCTTTCTGATGGCTTTCCCTATGAATATCATCCCTTTACACGCCTGAAAAAATGGAATCTGTTATTTTTTGCGAGCTTCCCAGTCATCCAGAAACGCCTTTAATCCCTTGTCGGTCATGGGATGCGCTGCCAGATTCTTCAATACCTTGAACGGAATGGTAGCGATGTGCGCACCCATCAGCGCCGAATCGAGCACATGGAGGGGGCTGCGAACGCTGGCCACGATGATTTCGGCTTCGAAATCATAATTCTCAAAAATAGAGACGATCTGCTCCACCAGCACCAGGCCTTCCTGAGAAAGATCATCCAGGCGCCCTACAAACGGGCTGACATAGGCGGCCCCGGCCTTGGCCGCCATGAGCGCCTGCAGGGGCGAAAACACCAGGGTGACATTGGTTTTGATTCCCTCATCATGGAGGGTTCGAACCGCCTTCAGTCCGTCCACGGTCATGGGAATCTTGACGACGATATTCTTATGGAATTCGGCCAAATGGCGGGCTTCCTTCAGCATTCCGTCGGTATCCACCGCAATGACTTCCGCGCTGACCGGGCCGTCCACCAGTTCACAGATCTCCCGAAGCACCTCTTCAAAATCGCGGCCCTCCTTGGCGACCAGTGAAGGGTTGGTGGTTACCCCGTCCACCATGCCCATTCGGCCGGCTTCCCGGATTTCTTCAACATTGGCCGTATCAATAAAAAACTTCATGGTTTATCTCCTTTTCAAGATAAGGTGGAACGTTCGGCAACATATCGATCCCGGCATTCCGTGCTGCAAAAAAAAAATCACTCGTAAAGAACCAGCTCCTGGTCCGGATCATCGACTGCTTCCAGAAGTTCTTGAACCGTCTTTTTAAACACCGGATGCAAGATGGTAGGGTCTATATCACAAAGCGGCTGCAACACAAAACGCCTTTTGTGCATACGCGGGTGGGGAAGGGTCAGTTGCGTGGTTTTCAAGAGCACCTGATCAAAAATAAGAATATCCATATCCAGGGTTCTGGGGCCGAAACGCACACCGGCTCGGTTGCGGCCGGCTGCTTTTTCAACAGCATGGATTTCTTTGAGGAGCGAGTAAGGATCAAGCCGGGTATCGATTTCGACCGCCGCATTGACGAACCATTCCTGGTCCGTGTAGTCAACGGGGGCGGTGCGGTAAAACCGGGAAACCCCAATGATGACCGAATGACCGGATGCCTCCAATCCTTTCATTCCCAATCGGCAGTGGCCGACCTTGTCCCCCATATTGGACCCGATGGAAACCCAGGCCCGGTGCATTTCGGAGGCGCTCCGGTTTACCACTTCCAGGCCTCTTTTCGGAGTTCGCCGGTGTAGATCAGACGCGCATCTCCTTCCAGGAACAGGTTGTAATATTCGCCCGCTTCGGTTCTTTCAAAATGGATGCTCAACCGGGTACCGATTTTGGTATGGACGCGAATGGGCGATGCTTCTCCTTCTGTTTCCGCCATCACCAGGGCCGCGGAAGCGGAACCGGTGCCGCAAGCCAGGGTTTCCCCTTCCACCCCTCGCTCGTAAGTTCGGTTGAGAAGGGTACCATCTGATTCCCTGCGGACGAAATTGACATTGGCTCCCTCGGGAGCGAACTCCGAATGGAACCGGACCTTCCGACCCAACGCCACCAGTTCCCGGTCATCCATTTCGCCGGATTTCACCACCACATGCGGCACCCCCACACGAAGACTGCTGAGGGCCACCGGAGACCCCTCCAAATCGATTTCCCGACCGATTATCATGTCGGTCGGGTCCGGCAGTTGAACCTTGGCCCGGCGCCCGATAAGCTCTGCGAGGATAATCCCTGAATCGGTTTCAAAGGTCAGTCTGCGGCCGCCGATGCCGTTCAGAAAGGCGAATCGGGCCGCACACCGGGATCCGTTTCCGCACATTTCGGCGGAGGAACCGTCGGCATTATAAAACCGCCATTTGAAATTGGCCCATTCGGATCGTTCAATCAGGATCAACCCGTCGGCACCGACCGATACTCCCCGGGCGCAGACCTTAACGATAAATTCCTTGAGGAGATCTTCATCCATGATCCCCTCGCGGTTGTCGATGATGATAAAATCGTTTCCGCTGCCGCTCATTTTATAAAAAGGAATTTTGTCCATAGACCCCACTCCGGTCGGGTGCGATTCGAGGTTCAGGAATGCGTAAAGCGAATCACGTTGGATTCCGGCCCGATCAGCCCCAGTTCGGTGACGGGAAGAATTCGATAAATATAGCGGTTTCCCTTTTCCAGTCGGTCGGTGTAGGTCATGTTGCCGGTTTCTTGATTCGCCCGGGTAATCGGAACTTCATCAATCAGCTCAAAGGTGATCGGGCAGTCTTCACAGAACATTTCAGAGAGCGGAATTTGCGACCGATAGATTCGAAAACCGGCCAGATCGTCTTTATCGGATTCCCAGTCCGGAATGGTCCAGCGCAGCTGAATGACATCGCCCTCGATGGAGCCGGCCAGATCGGTCACCGCCGGCGGCGGCTCTAGTTGAGGAGGCACCGGGGGGGTTTTTACCCCACATCCGGCCAGAATCCCTGTAATAGAGAAAAACGCCATCATCACCGATAAAAAAATTTTACGCTGAATCCCGGCCTCAGGTGTAGATCGGTTCATTATCGATTGCACCACTCGCGAGAGCGATGGCTTCCCGAACGTTTTCAACAGCGGTTCCCCCGGCGGATTTCCGTCGATTCACCACCTGATCCGTGGACAGATAATCGAAAATGTCCGCTTCGATTCTATCGGAGAATTTCTTTAGTGCTTCCAGGCTCAGCTCATGGAGTTCCAGGTTTTCCGAGAGGGCGTGACCGACCGCTCGCCCGACACAGCCGTGGGCCTCCCGAAAAGGCATCCCCTTGGTCACCAGGTAATCGGCCATATCGGTGGCATTCAAAAATCCGGTTCGGGTGGCGTTCTCCATGGCTTCTTTATTGAACCGGATGTTGGGCAGCATTCGGGTATAGACCTCGATGATCATCTTGAGGGTGTCCACCCCGTCAAAGAGCGGCTCCTTGTCTTCCTGCATGTCCCGGTTATAGGCCATGGGCAGCGATTTCATCAAGGTCATCAGGGCCACCAGGTCCCCCACCACCCGGCCGGTTTTTCCCCTGGCCAGTTCGCAGACGTCCGGGTTCTTTTTCTGTGGCATGATGCTGCTGCCGGTGGTAAAGGCATCGGAGATTTCCACGAACCCGAATTCGGAAGAAGACCAGAGGATGAGTTCTTCGGAAAGGCGGCTGAAGTGGATCATGCAGATGGCGGCGGCCGATAAAAATTCAAGAACGAAATCCCGGTCGGCCACCGTGTCCATGCTGTTGGTTGAAACCCGGGGAAACCCGAGAAGCTCCGCCACATACGATCGATCGATGGGATAGGTGGTGCCGGCCAGTGCCGCGCTGCCCAGAGGCATGATGTTGATTCTGGTAAGACCGTCGGCCAGTCGCTCGGCATCCCGGGTGAACATTTCATAATAGGCCATGAGGTGGTGAGAAAGAAGCACCGGCTGGGCCCGCTGAAGATGGGTGTACCCGGGCAGCACGGCGCCGAGATGTTCCTCGGCCATGTCGACCAGGGTGGTCCGCAGGTTTTTCAGCGCGTCGATCATCCGCCGGACTTCTTCCCGAAGATAGAGACGAATGTCCAAAGCCACCTGGTCGTTTCGGCTTCGGGCGGTGTGAAGCTTCTGGGCGACCTTGCCCACGATCTCCCCGAGCCGCGACTCGATGTGCATGTGAATGTCTTCCAGGCGGTCGTCATAGGTAAAGTCGCCGGCCTCGATCTCCCTTTGAATCTGGACCAGCCCCTGAATCAGGGTGTCCGATTCTTCCCGGCCGATGATCCCGCATTTCGCCAGCATGGTGCAATGGGCGATGCTGCCCTGAATGTCGCAGGCATACAGCCGCCGATCATACCCGATGGAAGCGGTGAACCGCTCCACCAGGGAATCGGTGCCTTCCTGAAATCTTCCGTCCCACAGCTTCCGGTCCATTTTTTCTATGCTCTCCGTAACCCCTATTTTTTGCGGTTCATTTCCCGTATTCGAAGCCGAAGCGCGTTCAGCTTGATGAATCCCTCGGCGTCCCCCTGCCGGTAGACGGTGTCGTCCTCGAAGGTGGCGAAGGCTTCGCTGTAGAGGGTGAAATCGGATTTCCGCCCCAGCACTCTGCAGTTTCCTTTGTAAAGCTCCAGCCGCACGATACCGGAAACCGCCGTTTGGGATTCGTCGATCATCTTCTGCATCAGCTCGCGCTCCGGGGAGAACCAGAACCCGTTGTAGATCAGCTGGGCGTATTTGGGCATCAGGGAATCCCGAAGGTGCATCACCTCCCGGTCCATGGTAATCGATTCCATGGCGATATGGGCGGTCCTCAAAATGGCGCCCCCGGGGGTTTCGTATACCCCGCGGGACTTCATGCCCACGAACCGGTTCTCCACCAGGTCGGCCCGGCCGATGCCGTGTTTGCCGCCGATGCGGTTCAGCTCCCGGAACAGGGTCGCCGGCGACAGGGCCTTTCCGTTGATCGCGATCGGGTCCCCCTGCTCAAAGGTGATCTCGATCTCTTCGGCCTGGTCCGGCGCATCCTTGGGGGATACCGTGACGGTATAGATATCCTCCGGCGGCGGGGCCCAGGGATCTTCCAGAATCCCGCCCTCATAGCTGATGTGGAGCATGTTCCGGTCGGTGCTGTAGGGTTTGGCCCGGGTGGACAGCACCGGAATATGGTGGGTGGCGGCGAATTCCATCAGGGCGGTCCGGGAATTGAGGTCCCACTCCCGCCAGGGGGCGATCACCTTGATGTCGGGTTTCAGGGCATAGTAGCTCAGCTCGAATCGGACCTGATCGTTGCCCTTGCCGGTAGCGCCGTGGCTGACCGCATCGGCCCCTTCCAGGTTGGCGATTTCGATCTGCCGTTTGGCGATCAGGGGCCGGGCGATGGAGGTCCCCAGAAGGTACTGCCCCTCGTAGAGTACATTGGCCCGAAATGCCGGAAAAACATAGTCCCGAATAAACTCTTCCTGAAGATCGTCGATATAGACCTTGGACGCCCCGGTGCGGGTCGCCTTGTCTTCGATCGTATCCAGTTCCTCATCCTGGCCGATGTCCGCCGAAAAGGCGACCACCTCGCAGTCATAGGTTTCAATCAGCCATCTCAGAATTACCGAGGTATCCAGTCCGCCCGAGTAGGCCAGCACCACTTTATTGACTTTTTCCGACATGAAATACTCCTGAATGTTCTTATTTCTGCGCCGTCAGCGGTCTTCCGTTTTCGGCACCACTTGTCCGGGCTTTGATCATCGTTTCGGCCAAACTTACCTGAATGGCAGGAAGGCCACCCCGGGATATTTTCCCGGGCCGGGAAGCTGTTTGAGCGACAGCGAGTTCTTGCCGGGCCGGGAAAATATCCCGGGGTGGCCGAAACGGTGATCATAGCCCGTTTCCGATTCCAATCCAATTCAATCCACGAGATTTACAGCAGGTTGTCCAGACATTCCACCAGCGAATCGACCTCTTCTTTTTGAATGATCAGGGGCGGCGCAAACCGCAGCACGCGATCCTGAATAGAGTTGACCAGGAATCCGCGCCTCAGGCACTCGGTCACCAGAGGGGCCCCCGATTCCCTCAGTTCCAGGCCCAGCAAAAGCCCTCTTCCGCGGACCTCGACCACGCTCTCATGGGCTTTCTGGAGGCCGATCAGGCGGTCTTTGAAATAGGCCCCGATCTCGGCGCAATGATCGATGATCCCTTCTTCCTCCAGGGTCTTGAGGGTCTCCAGTGCCGCGGCCGTGATGATCGGAGTGCCGCCGAAGGTGGTGGCGTGGGCCCCCGGACCGAAAGCCGACGCCACCGTTTCCGTGGCCAGCATCGCCCCGATGGGAAGGCCGTTGCCCAAGGCCTTGGCCAGGGTCATAATATCGGGTGTGATCCCGAAATGAGAATGGGCAAACAGCTTTCCGGTTCGACCCACCCCGGTCTGAATCTCATCCAGGATCAGCAGAGCCCCGGACCGGTCGCAGATTTCCCGCACCTTTTTTAAATAATCCGGGTCCGGTTCCACCACCCCGCCCTCGCCTTGAATCGGCTCCAGAATCACTGCGCAGGTATCCGGTTCCACCGCCTTTTCGACGGATTCCGGATCATTGAAGGGGACAAAATCGAAGCCCTCCAGAACCGGTGAAAAACCGGTCTTGATCTTGTCCTGACCGGTGGCCGACAGAGCGGCCATGGTGCGGCCGTGAAAGGATTTTTCTGCGGAGACGATTCGAAACCGGCCGGTCTCTCCCTTTTCATGAAAATACCGCCGGGCCAGCTTGATGGCGGCCTCATTGGCTTCCGCCCCGCTGTTGCAGAAGAAAACCCGGTCCGCAAAAGAATGGTCCACCAGCCAGGCGGCCAGGTCGACCTGGGGAGCGGTGTAGTATAGGTTGGACACATGAAACAGGGCTTCGGCCTGCCGGCACAAAGCCCGAACCACCCGGGGATGTCCGTGACCCAGACAGCAGACCGCGATGCCGCCGATAAAATCGAGGTAGGACTTTCCTTCGCTGTCCCAGACCCGGCATCCCCGGCCGCGGGTCAGGACCACCGGCTGCCGAAGATAGGTACTCATCATGACCGCATCCGCCTGTTTTCTCAATGCTTCCGTCATACCGTCACCTGAGTCCCGATCCCGCTGTCCGTAAAAAGCTCCAGAAGCAGGGCGTGCCGTTTTTTGCCGTTGATGATGTGGGTTTTTCCCACCCCGTTTTGAAGCGCCTCCAGGGCATGTTCGATCTTGGGAATCATGCCGCCGGAGATGGACCCTTCATCCACCATCCGCTGGATGGTGGCGGCATCGATGGAGGAGATCAGTTCCCCCCCTTCATCGAGCACCCCGTCCACATCGGTGAGCAGAATGAACCGGCCGGCGGAGAGGGCCTGGGCGATCTTGCCGGCCACCAGATCGGCGTTGATGTTGTAGGTCTCTCCCGACTCCCCGGCGCCCACCGGGGCGATGATGGGGATAAATCCCCGGGCGGTCAGGGTGTTGATGACCGATGGGTCCACATGGGTCACCTCCCCCACCAGGCCGGGATCGATGATCTCCGGCGGTTTGGTCTCGTCTTCCTGATAAACGATGTGCATCTTTTTGGCCATGATCAGCCGCCCGTCCTTGCCCGAAAGCCCCACCGCCTTGCCCCCCTGTTGATTGATCTGGGCCACGATCGATTTATTGACCTTGCCGCCGAGCACCATCTCCACCACATCCATGGTGGGGGCGTCGGTGAGGCGCATTCCGCGGACGAATCTGGAGGCGATCCCCATCTGTTCCAGGACCTTGCTGATCTGGGGACCGCCGCCGTGGACCACCACCGGATTGATCCCGATAAGCTTCAAAAGAGTGATGTCCCGGGCAAAATCCTCCTTGAGCTGCTCGTCCACCATGGCATGGCCGCCGTACTTGATGACGATGGTCATCCCGGAAAACCGGCGGATGTACGGCAGGGCCTCGATCAGAATGTCGGCGACCTGTTCGTTCATGTCCGTCTCCTAAAGAATGTACCGGCTCAGGTCTTCGTCCGATTTAATGTCCTGAAGCTTGTCCTCGACATACCCCCGGTCGATGACTACGCGCTTCTCCTTCATGTCCGGTGCATCGAACAGGATATCCTCCAGAAGGCATTCCAGGATGGTATGAAGCCGACGGGCCCCGATGTTTTCGGTGTTTTCGTTGACCTCCTGGGCATATTGGGCGATGGTCTCCACCGCGTCTTCCTTAAAAACCACCGCCACCCCTTCGGTCTTGAGAAGCGCTTCATACTGCAGGGTCAGGGCGTTTCTCGGTTCGGTCAAAATCTTGATGAAGTCTTCCCGGCTGAGTGAATCGAGCTCCACCCGAATGGGAAACCGACCCTGAAGTTCCGGAATCATATCCGAGGGCTTGATGGCATGAAAAGCCCCCGCCGCAATAAAGAGGACATGATCGGTTTTGACCGGGCCGTATTTGGTGGTGACGGTGGAGCCTTCCACCAGCGGCAGCAAATCCCGCTGCACCCCTTCCCGGGAAACATCCGGGCCGTGGCCCCCGCCCGAATCCTTGCCCACGATCTTATCGATCTCGTCCAGAAAGATGATCCCCGACTGCTCCACCTTTTCGATGGATTCCTTGACCACCTTGTCCATGTCCACCAGATTCTGGGCCTCTTCCTGGGCCAGAAGATCCATGGCCTCGGAGACCTTCACCTTGCGCCGCTTGGTGTTTTTGGGCATGAGGTTGCTGAACATGTCTTTGAAATTGACTCCCAGTTCCTCCATGCCGGCATTGGAGAAAATCTCCACCATCGGCATGGACCGGTCGGAGACGTCCAGGTCCACATACCGGTCGTCCAGCTTGCCTTTTCGAAGCATGCCGCGAAGCTTTTCCCGGGTGGATGACGCGCCGGTGCGCTCCGGGGTGACCAGCTCCACCGAAGAGCCTTCCGTGTTTTCGTCCCGGTTTCCGTGGGATTCTCTGGATTTGGGCAGCAGCAGGTCCAAAAGACGCTCTTCGGCGATTCGGCGGGCCTTGTCTTTGACCGCCTCCTGCTCCCGCAGCTTCATGGTGTTGACGGTGATCTCCACCAGGTCCCGGACCATCGATTCCACATCCCGGCCCACATACCCCACCTCGGTGAATTTGGATGCCTCCACCTTGTTGAAAGGGGAATCGGTCAATTTGGACAGCCGGCGGGAAATCTCGGTCTTTCCGACCCCGGTGGGGCCGATCAGGATAATGTTCTTGGGAGCGATCTCCTCCCCAAGCTCCGGCGCAAGTTGTCGTCTGCGCCACCGGTTGCGCAGCGCAATGGCCACGGATCGTTTGGCCCGGTGCTGACCGATTATGTATTTATCCAGTTCGGTGACGATTTCGGATGGTTTTAAATCACTCATGGGTCAACCCCTTGTTCATTCGATTCGATGGGAAAAAAAGTCCGTTCCAACAACATAAGAATCCCGCCGAGGTATTCAAACCCACCGGACCGATAAACGCGAAATTCGAATCAGGCCCCGGGGACCCGCTACAGGGTTTCAAGTGTAATGACATTATTGGTATAGATGCAGATGGCGGCGGCGATCTTCATGGCTTCTTCCACGATCGACCGAGCGTCGAGATCGCTTTTTTGGACCAGGGCCATCGCGGCGGCCTGGGCCGCCACACCGCCGGAACCGATGGCCGCTACGCCTTCGTCCGGCTCGATCACATCCCCGTTTCCCGAGATCAGATACATGCTGGCTTCATCGGCGGCGATCATCATCGCCTCCAGCCGGCGAAGGTATTTGTCGGTACGCCAGTCCCGGGCCAGTTCCACGGCGCTGCGGGTCAAATTGCCGTTGTAGCGTTCCAGCTTGCCTTCCAGCCGTTCGGACAGGTTGAGGGCGTCGGCCGAAGCCCCGGCGAATCCGACCACGATTTTTTCATTATAGATCCGCCGCACCTTTCGGGCCTGGTGTTTGACGATGTTATCCCCCAGGGTGACCTGGCCGTCCCCGGCCACGCAGATTTTTCCCCGGTGGCGAACCGCCAGGATGGTGGTGCCGTGAAAGGTTTTCATGGGTTCATCCTTTTCGGAAAGCATTTATTTGCGGGGATGGGCCTTGTCATAGGTCTCCATCAGCTTTTCGATACTGACATGGGTGTATTTTTGTGTGGTGGACAGATTTTTATGGCCCAACAATTCCTGAAGGGACCGCAGATCCGCACCGGAATCGAGCATGTGGCTGGCATAGGAATGACGCACCCCATGGGGCGATATCGACACCAGGAGCCCGCATTCCCGGGTGAGTTTCTCTAAAATGCGCCGAACGGATCGGGCCGACAGCCGGCCGAGATCCTTGTTCAAAAAGAGGGGGCCGTCGGTCTCCATTGAAATCTTCTCTTCAGCCTGTAAGGTCTTTCGATAGTGCAAAACCGCATTCAGGGCTTTCGGCCCCACCGGCACGATCCGCTCCCGGTCGCCTTTTCCCTTCACCCGGATCAGCCCCCGGGAATAATCGACATCGAAGAGGTTCATCCCCACCAATTCGGAAATCCGGATTCCGCCGGAATAGAGGGTTTCAAACAGGGCCTTGTTTCGGCGGCCCAGCAGGGTGTCGGTGTCGATCGATTCCAGCAGCCGGAACATATCATCCACCGAAAGATATTCAGGAATCGGCTTCTCTTGTTTCGGGGTCGCCACCTGATCGGTGGGGTCGGCCTGAATTTCTTCCCGCTGAATCAGGAAACCGAAAAAGGACCGAACCGCCGCCAATTTCCTGGAAATGGTGCTCTTCTTGTTCTTTCGGTGAAGATATCCCAGATAGCCTCGAATCATCCGGCCGTCCACCCCCTCGGGGCCCATCGGCGCCGATTCATTCTCCGGCCTCAGAGGCTCGAGGTATTCGGAAAATTCTGCGAGATCGGACCGATAAGCCCGGCAGGTGCTGTCGGAATACCCTTTTTCAAAGGCCAGGGCCCCGATAAAGGCTTCGATCCGGTCCTTCATGAATTCCGGTCCGGAAAATCGATCAGAGCGGCCAGTTCCTTCCAGTTTTCCACCTCCACAAAGGGATGGGATTCCCGGTTCCAGGGCTGCTTGAACAGGATCGGTGTAAGCCCTTCCTCCTGAAGCAGAAAACAGGTTTCCAGCCGGTCTTCCACGAAATGGGATATCCCCTTTTCCCGAAGCACCGTGGCTTTGGCCTCGAAAGAACCGGTGGCCACGATGTCCAGATGGGAAGGCGGAAGCGGCATGATTCGGTGCATCCACTCCCGAATGGCTTCATCGTCGGGGCGGGCGGTCACGAACCGCACAGGTCCGTGGTCGTTGCCCAACCGTTCCAGAACCTCCGGGGCCCCCGGGATCGGCCGCAGCCCCGCATCCCGGCTGCCGTCCAGGAGTTTCACCACAATGGATTCGATCACCGCTTCTTCGAGGTTCAGACACTCTTCCAGCATATAGCAGGTGATGTCTTGGTACCGAAGATCCCGAATATTGAAATCCTCACGGGCGATATCCAGGAACAGATGCATGGTGTCGGCCACCACCCCGTCGATGTCAAAAGCCAACCGATTCGGGTCGATTTTCAAAGCGGCCCTCCGGCGTATTCGCCGGCGGATTTTCGGAAAAATGAATTCACCGGAATCAAGCGACCCGCCGGGTCTTTTTCTTGAGCCGGAGTATCCGTTTCCGCAAGACGTCGGCCATTTTTTCATCCTCTTCTTTCAAGGCGGCTTCCCGTTTGGCTTTCAGCTCCTTCATCTTGTGTTTTATTTCCCGAACGGAGCCGCTCTTTTTTCGGCCGACCGGCTCCTGGATACCCCGTGCCTTTCGAATGGCGCTGATCAGCTCCGTCTTGTTCATGCCGCTGGCCCCGGTAATCTCCTCCAGAGACATGGCAAGTTCCCTCAGTTCTTTCGCGGTCATCTTTTCAAGGGGTTTTTCTTTGGCTTCTTTCTTGGCCATCTTCCGTCGTGCTCCTTTCTTTCAAAAAAGTAGAAGCGGAGGTGAACCCCCACCCTGGCATTATCTGCATAATTCGTGGAATTGGAAAAATGTGTTTTATAAATTAATTGTTCTTATGCTGTCAACCGGGAAAGCAGGCTTTTGAACTTCGGCCGATAAAAAAAGACCCAATGCCGGCTATTTCCCCTGTCTGGAAATCAGATCGAAAATCGGTTTGAACAGGTCCAGGGGCACCGGAAAGATGGTGGTGGTGTTTCTTTCGGCCGACATTTCATTCATGGTCTGAAGATACCGAAGCTGAAGCGCGATGGGCCGGGCTTCGATGATTTCGGCCGCATCGGCCAGCCGGGCCGCGGCCTGAAATTCCCCTTCGGCGTTGATCACCTTGGCCCGCCGGTCTCTTTCCGCCTCGGCCTGCCGTGCCATGGCCCGCTGCATCTCCTGGGGAAGGTCGATATGTTTCAATTCCACGGTGGTGACCTTGATTCCCCAGGGGTCGGTCTGGGTATCCAGAATTTCCTGGATACTGGAATTGATCTTCTCCCGTTCGGACAGCAGTTCATCCAGTTCCGCCTGGCCGCAGATGGAGCGCAGGGTGGTCTGGGCCAGCTGGCCGATGGCATACCGGTAATCCTCCACCTCGATGACCGCCTTGATCGGATCGATCACCCGGAAATAGATCACCGCATTGACCTTGACCGAGACGTTGTCCCGGGTGATGACGTCCTGGGGATCGACATCCATGACGACCAGCCGCAGACTCACCCGCACAATTTTATCGATGACCGGAACCAGGATGATCAAACCGGGGCCCTTGATCCGAATCACCCGCCCCAGCCGAAAAATCACCCCCCGCTCATATTCATTCAGGACCCGAATGGCGGCCCAGAGAAAGAGCGCCGTCAGGATGAGAATGACGATCAGGATAATCGGCATTATATACCTCCCGCCTTTTGTTAGGGTTTCTTCAGCGAGTTTCCGGGCGCCCTCCCCTGGGGCCGCGCCGCTTTGCCCGAATTCGTTTCAATCAGCGCCAGAGGCTGAACCTCAAGGAGAAGCCCTTGGACCCCGATGACCCGGACGGCCTCCCCCGGAAGCACCGGGGTTTGCGAAACCGCGTTCCAGATTTCTCCGTGGATGAAGACCTTTCCCCGGGGGGAAAGCGCCTCCCGAACCTCTCCCGATTGTCCGATCAATCCGTCCGCGCCGGTTTTCGGTTGAAGAAATTGAGATCGACAGACCAGGGCCACCACCGCGATAAAAAACCCGGAAAACATCGCCACCGTGGTGATGAGCACGCTCCAGGACAGGCGAAACCCCGGCATTTCCCTCTCGAACAGCATCAGGGAGCCCAGAAACAGGCTTCCGATTCCGGCCAGGCTCAACAGCCCGTAGCTGGTGATTTTGATTTCCAGAAGAAACAAAACCAGGCCCGCGATAATCAAAAGCACCCCGGCATAATTGACCGGAAGGGTCTGAAGGGCGAAAAATGCCAGAATCAGGCTGATCCCCCCGATGACACCGGGAAAAATGGCCCCGGGCTGGGCCAGCTCGAAATAGAGGCCGGCCAGCCCGATCATCAGCAAGATAAAGGCGATATTGGGATCACTGACGGCTTTGAGGACCTGAGTGCGAAAATTCGGCTCTATCGGCACTTGCCGGGCGTTTTGAAGATTCAGCTTCTTTTTCCCCGCCACCGTCCGGCCGTCGAGTTTTTGAATCAGGTCCTCCATATCGGCGGCGATCAGGTCGATGACCCCCTCTTCCAAAGCCTCGTTTTCCGTAGCCGATACCGACTCCCGAACCGCCTTTTCAGCCCATTCCACATTCCGGCCCCGGCGTTCCGCAAGGGTCCGGGCATAGGCAGCCATATCATTCAGGACCTTGTCGGCCATGGGGCCTTCCATTTCCGCTCCGCCGGCGCCGACCGGATGGGCCGCGCCGATATTGGTGCCCGGAGCCATGGCCGCGATATCCGCCGCCAAGGTGATCAACACCCCGGCCGATGCGGCCCGGGCCCCCGGGGGCGCCACATAGACCACCACGGGCGCCCCGCTTCCCAGAACGGTCTGCACGATATCCCGCATGGCATCCACCAGACCGCCGGGGGTATTCAGGAGAATGATCAGGCACTCTGCCGCTTCCGCATTGGCCTCTTCGATGCCGGACGCTACAAAACCGGAGACCCCCGGACCGATGGGGTCCGAAATGGAAATAATATAGATGTCGCCGGGCTCCTCGGCCTTCAGGTCGGCCGGAAGCGGGATAAAGAAGAACAGAACAGCGAGGACGGAAAAAACGAGATCAGATTTCATGGCCCATCTCCCGCATAAGCATTTTCATATCCTCCCAGACATCCCGCTTCCGCTCCGGATTGCGAAGAAGGAAGGCGGGGTGGAAGGTAGGGACCACCCGGATCCCTTTGTAATTATGAAAACGTCCCCTCAGTCGGGAAATGGGCTGGGTCGTGCTCAACAGGGTCCGGGCGGCGAAACTTCCCAGGGCGCAGATGAATTCCGGTCGTATCGCCTGAATCTGACGTTCCAGAAAAGGATAGCAGGTTCGAATCTCCTCGGGCTCCGGATTCCGGTTTCCCGGAGGACGGCATTTGATGATGTTGGCGATATACACCTCTTTCCGGGTGAGTTGAATCGCCTGAATGATCTTGGTCAGGAGCCGGCCCGCGGCCCCGACAAAAGGTTCCCCTTGAAGGTCTTCATCCCGTCCGGGGCCTTCCCCCACAAACATCAGCCGGGCCCCGGCATTTCCGGCGCCGAAAACGATATGAGTGCGACGCTCGCATAGCTTGCAGCGCCGGCATTCCCCCAGATCTTCCCGAATATCTTTCAGGGATTCGGGGCGGATCGATTCCGCCGGGGTTTCCGGCTTTTTCCAGGGCTTCGATTCAGCAGGAGGATCCTTCCTTTTCGCGGCAGCCGGTTGCTCCTGCCGCTTCGGCGTTTGCGGCCGGTCGATTTTACCCAGCCGATCCAGAATATCGAGGGCCTCCCCCGAAAGGTCGAATCCGCGGCACCCCAGATCGGCCATGAAAGAGAGGGTGTTCCGGACCTGACTCAGGGTCTCCGCGAATGCGGCCCGCCGCTCCCGGGCCAACGGGGCGTGTTCCCGGCTCACGATAGTCGCTCCATGATCCGGTCGAGAATGCGATGGGCCACCGCGGCTTTGTCCATGATCTCCAGGGGCTCCTTTTCCCGATTCGGAAAAAAGAGGGTCACACGGTTGGTATCGGCGGAAAATCCGGAATCGGGATTTCCCACCAGATTGCCGACGATCATGTCCAGGTTCTTTTCAACCAGTTTTTTACAGGCGTTTTCCCGAAGGTCCCGGGTTTCCGCCGCAAATCCGGCGAGGAATTGATCCGGGCGCTTTCGGCCCCCGAGGGTCCGCAGGATGTCGATATTTTTTTGAAGCACCAGGTCCATCTCCTCGGCCCCCTTCTTGATCTTGTGATCGGCGGTCTCCCGGGGGCTGTAATCGGATACGGCCGCGGTTTTGATGATGATGTCCGCCGCCTCGAAATGGTCGAAGACCGCTTCGGCCATCTCCCGGGCCGAAACCACCCGAATCGTTTGAATATTGGTCGGATCGTAGAGATGGCTCGGACCCGCCACCAGCGTGACTTCGGCGCCCCGGTGTTCGGCGGCGGTCGCCACGGCAAACCCCATCTTTCCCGATGACGGATTGGAGATGAACCGGACCGGGTCGATAAACTCCCGGGTCGGCCCGGCGGTCACCAGCACCCGTTTGCCGGCCAGGTCCTTGGGGGTAAGGCGGGCGATAAGCCGATCCAGAATCTGTTCCGGCTCCGGCAGTCTGCCCGGCCCCACCGTGCCGCAGGCCAGCTGCCCGGCGCCCGGCTCCAGGACCATGTGGCCATCCGTTTTCAACCGGTCCAGGTTCCGCTGAACCGAGGGGTGCTGGTACATATGGGTGTTCATGGAGGGACAGACCAGCACCGGACAGATCATGGCCAACAGAAAAGTAGATAGGGCATCATCGGCCATTCCGTTGGCCAGCTTGGCGACCAGATTGGCGGTGGCCGGCGCGATCACCGCGGCGTCGGCCTCCTGCGCCCAGTCGATGTGTCGAATGGAGGCGTCCCGGTCGGTGCGATCGAAAAGGTCGATGCAGACCGGTTCTCCGGAGAGCGCCTCAAAGGTGAGCGGCGCCACGAATTCACCGGCATGGCGGGTCATGACCACCCGCACCCGGGCCCCCTGCTTGCTCATCAGCCGAAGCAGCTCGACGCTTTTATAGGCGGCAATCCCGCCGCACACCCCGAGGATGAGCTGTTTATCCTGAAGACGGCCGGTCATTTATCGAATCAGTTGTCCACTGCCTTCATCGATCCGGGGAATAACCCCGACCTCCACATTGGTGTAGAAATCGCCCTCGGTGATGTAGATTACGCACCAGCGGTTCTGCTTTTCATACAAAAGAATGGTTCTCGAGGAGATGAAAGAGCCGGTGGGCTTCCAGTTGTCTTTACGCATATTATCCCGAAAAAAGGCGACCAGGGATCCCCGGTCCACCCGGCCTTTGAAGGATAAAATCCCGGCGGAAAAACCATGGGATTGAACAATATAGGAATTCTTCTGATCCGCCCTCAATTCCGGCGGAATCAGCACGTCATTGAAACCGTAATAGAGCGGGCTGCCCATGTCGGCCGCAACACCCTGTGCGTCGTATCCGCTCGAACCGCCTCTCAACCCGCTGCAGCCTGAAAATCCGGCCAGCAACACCAGGGAGAAGAACAACCCCGCAACCATTCGCCATTTGCCGCTTCGCCTCATCTTCTTCATTATACCGTCCTTTCGTTGAAAATGAAATTTCAATCCGCATGTCTATTCTGTCATCGTTTCATTCTGAAAAACAGGAGTTTTTACCTTCCAAACCCCTGAGGATGGCGCCGATGCCACCGCCAGGCGGTTTCGATGATGGTGTCGAGATCCGGGTACGCGGGTGTCCATTCCAGATCCCGCATCGCTTTTTCGCTGGAACCGATCAGAGACGGCGGATCTCCGGGCCTTCTCGGATCGATTCGGGCCGGAATCGGTTTGCCGGTGATCCGGCGGGCGGTGTCGATTACCGCCTTTACCGAATATCCTTCTCCGTTGCCGAGATTGAATTTGTCTCCGGGGGCGCCGTCCAGTAACCGTACCATTGCGGTGAGATGGGCCTGGGCCAGATCTTCCACATGGATGTAATCCCGAATACAGGTGCCGTCCGGGGTATCGTAGTCGTCCCCGAAAATGTGAATCTCTTTACGCTGCCCGAGGGCGGTTTGAAGCACCAGTGGAATGAGGTGGGTTTCCGGACTGTGATCTTCGCCCAATCGTCCCTCGGGATCGGCCCCCGCCGCATTGAAATAGCGCAGACAAACGGAACGAAGCCCGTAGGCCTGTTCGAAATCATCCAGCACCTGCTCCACCATGAGCTTGGTTCGTCCGTAGGGGTTGATCGGAAATTGGGGATGATCCTCGGCCATGGGAATCCGGACCGGTTCCCCGTAGGTGGCGCAGGATGAAGAAAAGATAAAACAATCGACCCGGTGTCGAACCATGGCTTCCAGCAGATTCAGGGTCGCCGCCACATTGTTCCGGTAATACTTGGCCGGGTCTTCCACGGATTCGCCCACGTAGGCATAGGCCGCAAAATGCATGACCCCTGAAATATCGTGTTTGGAAAAGACCTCATCCAGCAGCCGGGTGTCTTCGATCGATTCTTCGATCAGCGGACCCCACTGAACCGCCTCACGGTGACCGTATACCAGATTGTCCAGAACCAGCGGCATATACCCTTGGGCGGCGAGATACTTGCACATATGCGCCCCGATATACCCCGCACCGCCGACGACCAGAATGTATTTGTTCATCTATTCCTCGACAACCGAAGGGCGTTCGCCCGGGTGGAAAAAAGGTCGAAAAAGAAAATTTCGGGCCAAAAAGAACCGGTGCTTTAGAAAAAATCTTTGAGATCAATCTATCTAAGCACGATGATAATTAAAAAAACCGCCCTTGTCAATGACCGAAAAAACTCGGTATAATGAAGGAAATTAAACGGCTTAAGCATAAAAACACCTGCATCGGAGAAACCAAATAGATGACGACCTGGGATCAACTCGCGGATCAGTATTTCACATACCTGTTGGTGGAAAAAGGGCTTTCGAAGGCGACCCTTGAGGCTTACGGAGAAGACCTGAACCGGTACCTCGGTTTTCTCAGGGAGATCGGAATTCGCCAGCCCTCGGAAGCCGATACCGCCCACATTCTGGAGCACCTAAAGGATCTGAAAGATGAACAAATGGATAAACGCTCCCGGGCACGGCACCTGGTGACCCTTCGGGGCTTTTACCGATTTCTGGTGCGGGAAAACATTCTGCAGCGGGATCCTTCAGCGCCCATTGATCTGCCGAAAACCGGGCTCAAGTTGCCCGACATTCTTACGGTGGAGGAGGTCCGCCGCCTGTTGAGCATGCCCGACACCGGCAAACCCACCGGGGTTCGAAACGCGGCTATGCTGGAAACCCTCTATGCCGCCGGGCTGCGGGTATCCGAGCTGATCCATCTCAGGATTCAGGATGTCAATCTGGATGCCAATTTCGTCAAAGTCCGGGGAAAAGGTTCCAGTGAACGGCTCGTCCCCATCGGAATTCATGCACGGGAGAAACTCCTCTTTTACCTTCAGACCGCCCGGCCCAAAATCCTGAAAGGCAAGAACAGCCCCTACCTGTTCGCGGCCCGGGCCGGAAAACCGATGACCCGTCAGGGATTCTGGAAGATCCTGAAAGGATACGTCGATCAATCCGGAATCCGGAAAACGATCACCCCCCACAGCCTGCGCCACGCCTTTGCCAGCCATCTTCTGGAAGGCGGCGCGGATCTGCGCGCCATTCAACTCATGCTGGGTCATGCCGACATCTCCACGACTCAGATTTACACCCATCTGGCGAGAAGCCGTTTAAAGGAAATGCACAGCCGGCATCATCCGAGAGGTTAAAAACACCGACCGGGTGGTCCTCAAATTCTTTTTGACTGACCGCACCGGTGCTGATATGCAGAAAGCCGAAGGGAAGTTCTTCGAACCCGCTTTGCAAACCTTTTCACATCAGGAGAATCGGTATGGTCTATATCGGAAATTTTTTGCATACCACCAGTCAGCAGGAAGAAAATGAAGAAGAACGACGGCACGGAGAATTCCATCTGGTGATTCAGGCCGACTCCCGCAGGGAGGCCCTCGACCGCTTTGAAAGCCGAATTCAAGGGTTTCGAGAATCCAGCAGCCTGTTCGAAGGAGAGTGCCGAATCTTTCTGGTCCAGGTGCTTGAATTGGATGATATTCCTCGACAACAGCCGGTGATGACCCACTACAAGTCGATCATCGGCGATCCCGCCATGCCCTATATCGGCTGCGCCAACCCCTCCGAGGCAGCCGAAAAATGCCGAATCTTCAACTGGAAGGAAAACAAACCGGAGGTCGACGGACAAGACAGCGATCTGTTCATGGAGTTTCCCTCCTGAGCGGTTCGCACCCGCCATGAGCTTTTTCCGACACCGTCGGCCCTGTTTTCACCATCCTTACAGGTAGCGCATCCCTACCTCTGATTACCCTCCGAGCCCCATTGATCCTCCCTGTTTTTTATAGGAAAACCTAAGTACTTGAAATAAATTAATAAACCGTCATAACTTCGGTTATAAAAACGGCCTTTCGATGCTTCAGGGGATGCGTTCACCAAATTATCAGGGAGAGGGTCATGCCGACAAATAGATCAAAATCATATTCAACCATGGTTTTCAGCGGTCTGCTGATGCTCTTTTTATGCGCCTGTGCCGGAAATCTTTCGCCTAATCCCGCCCTGCGGGTTCACCTCCGATCTGAAAACCCCTCCCTGTCTGTAACGGAAAAAAGACCGATCCTTTCGCCGAATCTCCGAAAGGAAACCGAACCGACCCCGAAAGAACAAAAGAAACCGCCCCCTCCCCCGGCTGATCCCGACCTGTTGTTTTATTCCGAATACTCCAAAAGACTGGGTCTTCTGCTCGACGGCTCGGAAAACAAGGAGCTGCTGAAGGCGATTGAACAATGGATGGGAACTCCTTACCAGTGGGGGGGATGCTCGCAGTTGGGTATCGACTGTTCCTGTCTGGTCAAACAGATCTATGAAGATGTGTACGGCGTTTCCCTGAACCGGACCTCCGTGTTCATTTACAAATACGATCTGGTTCCGGTGGCTCAGGAGGATTTGCGGGAGGGCGATATCGTTTTTTTCCAGATTAAAAGAAAGCCGGTTTCTCACATGGGCATCTATCTGAAAAACAATCGTTTTGTCCATGCCAGCCAGTCCCGGGGGGTGACCATCAGCGACCTCAACCGGCGGTATTTTCGAAAGCATTTTGTTTCCGCCGGAAGGCCCGCCCGTCAAGGATCGACGGCTTCCGCACAACTCGACCTGAATGATCTGGTGGTGGTCAACTGACCCGTTCCTTTTCTGCCGGCCTTTCCACTCCCTTCACCCGCTCCGGTTTCCCTCATTTCGGGATCGGCGGTATCGGTTGATATTTCAGTAAGGAAATGATATTCAATCGATATCCTTAACCGTTCATGATGGATTTTCCAATGATTGATTTATCCCAAATAAAGTATTCGGTCCTGGATCGCCCGGAAGTGATCCATTTTTTATTTCATCCCCGGACGGAAACGGGCGGCGGGTTGAACACCGGCCCCGGGAAGGATATATTGATCCCGGTGGAAGAAAATATCCGGGTGGGCGGGCGCTTTCACACGGCGGATGCTTCCGCCCCCAACATCCTCTTCTTTCACGGAAACGGAGAGATCGTCTCTGACTACGATGGCCTGGGACCTGTCTATAACCGACTGGGGATCAATTTCCTGCCGGTGGATTACCGGGGCTACGGCCGATCCGACGGGATTCCCACCGTCACCGCCATGATGCGAGACAGCCATGTGATCCTCGATTTTACCCGCGGTCGGCTCCGCTCAGAAGGGTTTACCGGCCCGCTGATTCTGATGGGCCGGTCTCTGGGAAGCGCGTCGGTTCTGGAACTGGTGTACCACTACCCGGATGCGGTAGACGGACTGATCGTGGAAAGCGGGTTCGCCCGCGCCGCCCCCCTCCTGGAACTCTTGGGCATCGATATTCGCGCCATCGGATTCGAGGAAAAAGACGGGTTCCGAAATGTGGACAAAATCGCCGCATTCAGGGGCCCCACCTTGATTATTCATGCTCAAAACGATCATATTATCCCTTTTTCCGAGGGGGAGGCCCTGTATAACGCCGCCGGCGCCTCCGACAAAACCCTTCTGAAAATTTCCGGCGCCAACCACAACGACCTGATGCATGTCGGTTTTTCCGAATACATGCGCGCGGTCAAACACCTGACGGACACCGTCAGCAGATAAGCATTCTTATGGAAGGAGAGAATTTCAACACCCAATGGTGAAATCATTAATCAACACTATTCGAAACAAATTCAAAGGACTCACCCAGACCGCAAAATCTGAAACCCGGTCTGAAGAATCCCGGCCCCAAGAACCCGGAGCGAAAACCCCTTCTGCGGAACGAGCCGACACCGGACGCGACACATCGCTGCAGGCCGAATCCCGAAAAAAGGGTCGGAAAAGCGCTTCCGATTCAAAAACCGAGGGCCGGGCATCGACCGGGCCGGAAAAACGAAAGCGCTCCCGAAGGCGCCGAAAACCCGAAAACACCGGGTCTCCCTCTCAGCCGGCGCCTGCCCCGGACCGGGTTCAGGCCCATGAGTCTTGGGATATTTCAATGTTCGATGTGGACCCCGAGGAAGGAAAACAGCGGTTCCACGACTTCGATCTTCCCTCAGAGGTGATGCACGCCGTCGCGGACCTGAACTACCGGTATCCGACGCCGATTCAGACGGAAATCCTTCCGCCCACCCTGGCGGGCCGCGACGCATCCGGTCAGGCCCAGACCGGCACCGGAAAAACCGCCGCCTTCCTGATTTCCATTCTGACCCATATGATTCGAAACCCGATTCAGGGCGAGCGGCCCCCGGGAACGCCCCGGGTCCTGATTCTCGCCCCAACTCGGGAGCTGGTGGTGCAGATCTCGGACGAAGCCAAGATGCTCTCCAAATATTTTCCCTGCCATATCGCCAATGTCTTCGGGGGCATGGACTACCAGAAGCAGCGCCGGCAGCTCACCGACCGGGTGGTGGATATCGTGGTGGCCACCCCCGGCCGGCTGATCGATTTTTCCGAACATGGGGATGTGAATCTCGGCAAAATCGAAATCCTGGTGATCGACGAGGCCGACCGCCTGGTGGATATGGGATTCATGCCCCAGATTCGCCGCATCGTCCGGCAGACGCCCCATAAGGACCGGCGCCAGACATTGATGTTCAGCGCCACCATGATCGGGGATGTAGAGCGGGCCGCCTCCCAGTGGATGACCGACCCGGTGGAGGTGGAGATCGAACCGGAACAGATCGAGGTGGATACGGTCGAGCAGGTCATCTACCTGGTCACCGCCGGCGAAAAAAAAGCCCTGCTGTACAATATCATTCAGCGGCAGAACCTGGAGCGGGTGATCATCTTCTGCAACCGACGGGATGAAACCCAGCGAATCGGTGATCTTCTCAGCAAATACGGGATCAAGTGTTCGGTCATCTCCGGGGATGTGCCGCAGAAGAAGCGCCTGAGAATCTTCGAAAATATTCGATCGGGAAACATCCGGGTGATGGTGGCCACCGACGTGGCGGGCCGGGGGCTTCATATCGAAGGGGTCAGCCATGTCATCAACTATACCCTGCCCCAGGACCCTGAAAACTATGTCCACCGAATCGGCCGCACCGGCCGGGCCGGGGCCACCGGGGTATCCATCAGCTTTGCCGACGAGACCGATTCCTTCTACATCCCGGCCATCGAGGAGTTCCTCGGGCACAAGATTTCCTGCATCCATCCGGAAGAGGACTGGCTGAAGCTTCCGCCGCCTCCCAAGGAGGCTTCTTCCGGTGACCGCCCCACGAAACCGCGAAAGCGAAAACCGAGAAAACGGCCGCGACCCGGCCCCGGAAAGAAAAAGGAGGCCGGCTCCGACCGGTAGCCATCACTTTCCGGTTCCCGCCAAAAGAAAGGGCCGGATGTCCGGCCCTTCAGGGCATGCAAGAATGTAAATCCGGGGAAAGGACCTCAGGACAAAGAAATGAAAAGGGGGATTACATGCAAATTTCTAGAAACCTCCCGCGTCGAACCCAGCCGCCAACCGGCGCACTGTGCCTGATGGTCGATCTCTTTTTGAATCTTTTTGACCACCCCGTCGACATTGATGATGGGATGGCGGGCAAACACCTGGGGAAGCCCGTAGGTCAGATTGCAGGCCAGGCATTTCCCCGGCCGCTGGGTGAGTTGAAATTCAAAACGAAGCTCATCCTCGGCGGCGCTGCGATAGGCCAGCCGAATATCATAGGCCCCTTCGTCGGCGTCTCCGAACAGCGCATCAAAGAACTGATCGGAGCGTTCTTTGGGAAACAGACGTTCCATGGTTTCCGGAGTGAATATTTCGTTCATGGCTGCGGTCATGGTCACTTCTCCTCTGAATCTCTCTGCGGATAAAACCGTCAGTTAAAAACGTTTGGGGAAATTTTCGTCTCCTTTACACCATAAAAGCTGACGCGTCAAATGCCAAAAGCTTATTCTTCCTCCCGCTTATCCTGTTCTTTTTTCTTCCCGCTCTTTTTTCTTTTTGTGGGCCTGTTCCTGACGTTCCTGTTCTTCTTCATGCTCCCGCTGCTCACTCACGGCCCTTTCATGGGCCATTTCACCCCTGGCGTCGGCCCGGCGCTCGTCAAGCTCCCGTAGACGTTTTCCCCGGCCGTAAAGGATCAACAGGTCACCGGTGTACATTTCGGTATCGGCCCGGGGCGCGCCCACATAGCTGCCGTTTTCCCGGTAAATTCCCAACACGGTAATCCCCTCTTTGTTCAGTTTGCAATCCTTCAGTTTTTTCCCGACCAGCCAGTCATCCTCTTGTATTCTCAATTCCCGTACCGAGTATTCGCCGTGGAGATTGAGAAGGCCGGTGTAATCCCGGGTGTCCAGATCGGTCCATCGTTTCAGCGCCCATTCCATCACCCCGCTCATGGCACGGTCCACGAATTTGATATTGGCCACCAGCCACAGGCAAATGATGCCGCCGACCATCCACAGCAGTCGAACCATGCGGCCCGATTCCTCCCCCGCGGTGGCGAAGGAAAGGATCAGAGAAATGATGATACTGATCAGTCCGGCGCTTCGGGTGATCATCAACAGCATGATGATTCTTCTGCGGACCGGATGCTTGACCACCTTTTCGGTCTCACCGGTGGTGAACCCGGTGCCGGTGAAGGCGGATCGGGCCTGAAAACGGGCTGCCTCCGAAGACAGTCCGGTGAGTTTCAGGGCCACCGATGCCAACCGGGTGATCAACAGCGAAAGAAAAAGCACCGTCAGAAGCGCGATGACACCGACGAAACCGACCATTACCTGAATCCTCCTTGACCCGCACCGGGTTCCACGATAAACAGAATCTTACTTGAATGCGCTTCTCTAATCCACGCCACCGGGATGAACCATGCTCATGAAATCGTTCTTATCAAAACCCCTGACCTGCTTTTTTATCTGCCTTTCCTTTGTATCGGCCGCACCTCGGGCCGGGGCCGAATCCGCCCTCCTTTCGCGAATGGATTCGGTCCGGGTGGATTATGTCATCGACGGCGACACCATTATTCTTGAAGACGGCCGGCATGTGCGCTACATCGGCATCAACTGCCCCGAGGTGGCCCACAGGGACCGACCCGGGGAACCCTTTGGAAAGGCCGCGGAACGGTTCAACCGACAACTGGTGGAGGGAAAAGCCGTCCGACTCGAATATGATCAAAAGAAAACCGACCGGTACGGCCGAACCCTGGCCTATGTCTTTCCGGACCGAAATCTTTTGGTCAATCGTCGCCTGGTGGAAGCGGGAATGGCATTTTGCCTGTATGATCGGAAAACCGCAAAATACGCCGATGCGCTGTTGAACGCACAGCGCAGGGCCATGGCTGCGGGCAAAGGGATCTGGAGAAATCCGGCCCTGAAAAAACCCCGGACATTGGTCGGGAACAGGGCCTCCCGCCGGTTCCACCTTCCCCACTGCGATCCGGCCAAACGGATTGCCGACCGGAATCGGGTGATGTTCAACAGCCGGTGGGAGGCGTTCCTGGAAGGATATGCACCCTCCAAGCGATGTTTTTTCGACCGGTGAGGTTCGTTCCCCCGTCTACAAACTCAGCATTCCTTCCTTGAGACCTTCATCCGCGGGCTTTTCTCCCAGCCAGATGGCGAATAATGCCTGCTTGAAATCGAGACCGGGAATGACCCCCATCAGCCGTTCTTTGATGTAGACCCGGGTGCCTTCCCCGGGGGTGTAGATGATGTCGTAGACATCTCCTTTTTTGGCTTCTTCAATGAAAAAGCTGTTGAATTTATCGATCTTTTCCTGAAGGGAGCCGGTTTTTCCGCCGGTAGCCGCGGAAAACCCCTCATTCCAGGTGTCGATCAACTTTTCAGCGGAGACCCCGTCATAAATAAAATGCATTCGAATGGCCATGGGTGCGTTCGCCTGAATGATCTGCTCTGCATCCGCCGATTTTTCGGTCAAATACAATCCGCCCGCATAGACTTTAATGAAAAACTTCTTTCGCAGCCCGGCACCGTTTAGACTAAGGGTTTCGTTACCGGCCACCAGAGTCTCCGAAAGGGTGACGCCGCCAATTTCAGCCGCATATCCCCAGGGGACCAGGAAAAGAGAAACCACCAAGGCGACCAAAAGCCGTTTCATTATCATATCCGCTCCTTATCTCCATTAAAAACCCCCACGCCCCGGCAATCCAGGGAATGGGGGATTTATGTCATTCACTGCGGTTGCATCCAAACCACTCATAGTAGATGCGGTCCGGAAAACCCGGGTGATTCGACAGCCGGTCTCAGTCTCCCATCTCGGCCATATAATCATCATAGATCGATTCAAGGGAGAGTTTGTGCTTGGCCTCCTCCTGGCGAAGCACCTTGAAGAGGTCTTTTACCTTCTGGTCGTCGGCCTTGTCATGAAGATCCCTATAGAGATCCAGCGCTTTTTCCTCCCGTTTCATGGCCAGAAGCAGCATATCCCGATATCCCATGCCGGGTTTGTATTCGATATCTTCCATGTAGTTGCTGCGCTTGATGTCTTTAATCCATTTGAAATTGTAATCCTGAATGCTGTCATCCACCCCGTGGTCTTCGAGATTCTCCAGCATGTGCTTGTGTTTCAGCTCCTGCTGGGCAAATTCTTTGAGCATCTCCTTGGAACCGGAGAAGGGTTCCTGTTCGCTGGCTTCCAGGTAAAAATCGGCCGCTTCCTGCTCCTTTTCAATGGCAAAATCAACAATTCCTCTCAGATTTTTAAAATCCATATTTTCCCTCCTTTTCCTATTATTATGTGGTCTGTTAAAAGAGTAGAGTATATTAAAATTGCAATGAACCGATCACATCCGTCAGCCGGATGAATCGATGGCGGACCATGTAGGCTTCGATGCCGTCGATAATATCCAGGGTCGCCCGGGGATTCACAAAATTGGCGGTGCCCACCTGGACCGCGGTTGCGCCGGCGATCAGAAACTCCAGGGCATCCCCAGCGGTCAAAATACCGCCGATGCCGACGATCGGCACATCCACAGCTTGGGCCACCTGCCAGACCATCCGCACCGCTACGGGCCGAATCGCCGGCCCGGAAAGCCCGCCGGTGATATTGGCGATTCGAGGGCGCCGGTTTTCCACGTCGACCGCCATGCCGGTGATGGTATTGATCAGCGAAACGGCATCGGCCCCCGCCTCCACCACGCTGCGGGCGATCAGCGTAATATCGGTGACGTTGGGCGACAGCTTGGCCATCAACGGCAGATCGGTTCTTTCTCGAACCGCACGAATGACCGAGTGGGCGGCCTCGGGGTCCACTCCGAAGGCAATCCCGCCGCTTTTGACATTGGGGCAGGAAATATTGACTTCGACCCCGGCGATCCCGTCGATCTCTTGAATCCGCTCCGCCAGACGGGCGTACGCCTCTACCGATTTACCGTAAATATTGACCCAGACCGGCGTGGAAAGGGTCTGTAAATAGGGAAGTTTTTCCGCGGCAAAGGCCTCGATGCCTACGTTTTCCAGGCCGATGGCGTTCAGCATTCCGCAAGGGGTTTCGGCGATTCTCGGAGGCGGATTTCCCCGGCTGGGTTCCAGGGACAGCCCCTTGACGATGATTCCCCCCAGCCGGTTCAGGTCGACCAGCAGGGAGAATTCTCTACCGTAGCCGAAGGTGCCGGATGCGGTCATGACCGGATTTTTCATGGGAACGCCGGCGATGCGGACGCTCAGATCGGGTGCTTGGGCCATGGGCTTAAAAAAATTCGATTCTCCGTAAACCAGGTTCCCGCGAAACCGACCCGTCCTTCAGGAATGCTTTGTATTTCGGATCGGGGATCATGGGAGATCTTCCCATTTGCCTGATTCTAAGGATTCCAGAGGGAAATCGCAAGACCAAAATTTCCGGAAAGCATGGCCGCACAGGCCAGCAGCCGGTCGGATTCAGGGGTGCGATGCAAGGCCCGGGACCGCCGGGCGTGATAATACATGGACCTGAAATCCTTCCGGTGAAACGCCCGAACCGCTTCGGTTCGGTGGTCTTCGGCCCGCGTTTCGATCTCCAGCACCGGCTTCAAATCGGTTTTGCACCGGTGGCAGAAATCCCCGCCCCGGTAATCGGCCCGGCATGTGGGGCAGCGGTCCATACTTGGCTATCCGATGTAAAAAAGGATGTCATCGAGTTCGGCCTGCTGCCGTTTCGCGTTTTCAAGATCGCCGGATTGAACCGAATCCCGGATATCCTCCATCAGGTCGATCATCTGATCCCGATCCTCTTCCGGAGCGGCATCCAGTTTTGACTTCGCCAGGTTCAGGGTTTCGGCGATATCCTCCGGCATATCCAGCTGATCGGCCTCGACCTCTCCGCTGAAGCCGGTTGTAGCCTCCTCATCCTCAGCCCATAAAGCGGCGATCCGCTCCTTGGACTCGGAAAACGCCTCTTCGGAAAATTCGGAAAAGGCATTTTCGATGACCGCGTTGATTTTGCGGCCGGTTTTCTTTTCGACCGCCTGGATCTTCAAAATCCCGTTGAGGTCGAGATCATAATTGAGAAGGATGACGCTCCCCTGAGGCGCCTTGGTGAGTTCAAACCGGTAATTTCCGATCCGCACGTTGTCGAGAGCGATCGGTTCCTCCCCCTGGTACACATTGATTTCCACCGCCTCCTGGTCGTCATAGACCGTGTAGAAGGCTTCGGTTTTGGCGACCGGGAGCTTGGTGTTTCTGCGGATCATCGGCACGAACTGATGGTGGGTGGGGATCCCGTTCACCTCCCCCAGGGCCGAGGTCCCGAAGGTATAGGGGGTGATGTCCAGCAAAATTCCGGAGCTGTCCAGGCCCATTTCCCTGCCGGCCTGAATGGCCGCCCCTAATGCCACGCAGAGATCCGGATCGATCTCGCCGTGAGGCATTTTTTGGAATTTTTCCTCCAGCATGGCGGAAATTCTGGGAATCCGGGTCGACCCGCCCACCAGGATGATCTTGTCGATGGCCGAGGGCAGCGACTCCGAATCCTTAAGCGCCTTATTGACCGATTCCATGGTACGCGCCAGGTCGTCTTCGATCATCTCTTCGAAATCCTCCCGGGAAAGTTCGTAGGAGAGATGCACATCCTTGAAACCCCGTTTGCCGAGGTGGTCTTCTTCGATTCGAGCGTAGGGGGCGGAGGAGAGCTCGATTTTGGCCTTTTCCGCGGCACGCTTCAGACGTGCCTTCAAAACCGGATCATTCCTGTCGGTCAGCTTCAGCTCACCGGTGCAGTATTCCATCAGCCGGTCGGCGATCTTTTGATCGAAATCGTCGCCGCCCAGGTGATTGTCTCCGGTGCTGGCCAGCACCTCCACCACGCCTTGTTCGATTTTGACGATGGAGACGTCGAAGGTGCCGCCCCCCAGGTCGTAAATCAGGATGCGTCTGGGTTCCGACTGGGTGCTTTCATAGGCCAGGGCCGCGGCGGTGGGTTCATTGATGATCCGCACCACTTCCAGATCGGCCAGCCGGCCCGCTTCCCGGGTGGCGTGCCGCTGGGCGTCGGTAAAATAGGCCGGCACCGTAATCACGGCTTTGGACACAGCCCGGTCCAGCACCTTTTCGGCCCGGGCCTTCAAGGCTTTCAGGATGAAGGCGGAAATCTCCTGGGGCCGATACAGGTTTTCTCCCATGGGAATCTGGGTCTCCGTCCCCATCAGCCGTTTTACCGACATCACCGTCCGCTCCGGTGCCAGCACCGCCTGGTTTCTGGCTTCGGCGCCGACGATGATTTTGCCCTGGGCATCGATTCCGACGCAGGAGGGAAAGATGCCGTTATCCCGGTCGGTCAACACTTCCGCATTTTCATTGATGATATAAGCGATTTCGGAATTGGTGGTTCCGAGATCGATACCGACGATCGGTTCCATACGTTTTCCCCTTCTTTCTTCTTCTTAATTTTAACAATGATAAAATATGGTTAGGATACGACCACCACTTCGGCGGTTCGAATCACCTCGTCCCCGCGGACAAAACCGCCGAGCTGCTCTGCGACCACGATTCCTTTTTTTTCTTCAGGGCCGGGGCGGGTGTCCACCGCCCGCATGATTTTGGGGTCGAAGGGTTTGCCCACCGCCTCCACCGGACGAATCCCGACCACCGCCAGGGCCCGGTCAAAACGGCGCAGGGCCATGGAATAGCCTTCGATCACCCCTTCGATATTTTTGGGCGAAGCCCTGAAAAAGCCGCCGGACCCGGATGCCTCCCGGGCCGCTTTCAACCCGCGGACCAAGGCGTCCCGTACATCCAGAAAGGGACGAACGGCGCTTTTTTCGATGTCCTGCTTCCACTGGGCCTGGCGGGCGTCGTCTCGGTTTTCAACCGTGTTTCGAATACGATCTTCCACTTTTTCCAATTCCCCGGCCAGTGCGGTGATCGCCTCGGCCATTCGCCGGTTTTTATCCCCTATCGAAGCGAGGGTCGCATCGGTTTTTTGAAAATCCTCAATGAATCGATTGAGCGCCAATACCCCCTTGTTCTGCTCCCGGTTCTGCAGCCGCACCTCCTGCTGAAGGGCGGTGAATTCGGCAAGCAGCGTCAGGAGATCGGCTGATTCGGGTCCCGGATCTTCAGCGGGCGGAGGGGTTTCGGGAAGAGATTCCAGCCAGGTGCGGAAATCGGCCATGGCCTTTTCCTTCCACCCGCTTTCTTCATTGAAGTCCGTTTCGGCGGAAGGTCTATGCTGAATCGAAAAATACCGTTGCGCCGGCCGAACCAGGCGCTCCCGCATCATGTCACCGAGCCATCTACGGCAGGCGGCGATTCTCCGGCGGATATCAGTCTTCATTTTCCGCATCAAACAAGGTTTGCAGACTCACCGGCCGCCGGACCGGTCGGCGGGATGCGGCCAGGGTCAACAGCCCGTTCTCCGGTTCTTTGATGCTGAGGCCGCCGAAAATCTTCCCGAGAATGCGCCGCCGCCGGTTCTGAAGGGCTTCATAAGCCTCGGTCACCTGTTGAAACCGAACCGGGTCCTTTTCCGGGGTATACTGTTTGACCAGCCGCAGATAGCTGTTTCGAATCTCTTCGTCGGTGGCATCTTCAGACACATTCAGAATATAATAATAGGGCAGCATATCATCCGTTCCTGTCTATTTCTTTCGGGCCTTCCCGTACAAGAGGACCTGAGCCTCCCGGGAGAGTTTGGAATGCGTGCCGGTCTGTTCCAATACCCGGCCGATCATGTTCAATTCCCGCTTGACATCCGGGTCGGTTTTAAACACCATGTTCCGCATCTGCTTGATCAGGTGGTTCGGATATCCCCTGATTTCGAGGGAGTCGACCCAGTCTTCCGCCTCCTCGATGACGAACCCCAATTCTTCTTTGAAGGCGTCGTTTTCGGTCATTCCGATTTTCGACAGGACCTCCAGCGCTTCAAACAGCCGCTCCTCATCCGATTCGTCGTCCTCCATATCCCCTATGAGGTCTTCCATCCGGGGAATAAGGTCTTCCAGGTCGAGATCGAATGGCAGCCCCGGAAACCCCATGGGTTCATCCAGAATCTCAAAATCGAACTCCTCAAGGGCCATTCGAAGCCTTCCCGCGGCATGCCGGGCCAGCCGTCGGGACAGGGCGCGCAGCGCTTCGAGGGTCGGCCTTTCTTCCACCTCATCGATCACCTCATAAAACAATTCGGAATCCTCTTTTTTACCGGAGAGATGGTCGACCGTCACGCGGAAAAAATCCAAAAGCCGGCGGTCCTTCTCTGATGCCTTTTTGGCCCGGGACCGAAGGTCCTTTATGATGACCGTGTAGAGTGAGGGGATCAGAATGCGTTCATACAGGCGCAGGGCATCCTCGGTGTCCAGCACATTCAGAAGCGACTTGGATCTTTCGATCAACAGGGCCGCTGGATGTAGATTTTCATAAAGGGGATCATATTCCTTCGGGAGCGGAGTGAGCAGTTGGAATATTTCGGATGAGCCGAGGCTTTTGACGCCCGCTTTCAGCTCCGCATCCAGAAGCGGATTCACCGATTTCAGAAGAACCGTTTTCCTGGGCAGTTTTTTTCCATGAATATCCAGGAGCAGAAGAGACAGCACCTTGAGCCGGTCATACAGGGAGTATTCGGTCAGGGTTTCCATTATCAGGGAAGCGGGGGTGCGTCGCTTTCCGAAGAGCGACCTCTGTTTTTTCATATCGGGCTCATCCGGATCGAGATGCTTCGCGGACTTTTTGAGGTCGAACAGGAGTTTTTTCTCCAGAACAAAGGGTTCCATTTTTTTATTTTCAAAAGATGCCGCCCGGTCCAGGTCCCGCTCCGCCAGATGATATTTCTCCCGACGTATATTGATTTCAGAGGAAATGAGCAGCGACAGGACATGCCGATCGAGTACCCGGGCGTCATGGGGGGCCCGTTTCATCGCCTCCTCCAGAATATTTTCAGCCTTTCGGAAGGCATTGCTTTCGTAGAACAGAGAAGCCAATTCCAGGCAGGGGAAGGGATCATCCGGAAATTCCTTCAGCATCACACCGAAGCCGCTCTCCACCTTTTTTTTGTCCTCTCTGGAATTTCTGGGAAGATCGGCCAAAAATTCATAGGCTTTTCGGTTTCCCGGATCGATGCGGGTGCTGAAGCAAACCATGTCCAGGAGGGCCCCTTCGTAAGTATCGGAGCGAATCCCCAGTGGTTCCCGGTATTTTTCGATAGCCGGTCGTTCGACCCGAAACTGCATGTGCCCGTCCTGTGCGAATAGATAGATAGCCGTCTGCAAAAGAGTCAGGGCATGGGCGATTTTTCGCTCTTCGGGATCGGGGAACTCCTTGTCCAGTTCGGAAATGTACAAGCCCGCCGATGTAAACGGTTTGATGCTGCTGACGAGGCGGACCTTGACAAACATCGGCTCGATTATTTTTTTGGGCAGAAGGGCCTGAGCCATCTTTTGGAAATCGTAGTCTTCCAGCCGCCCCGTAGCGGAAAACCGCCACAGGCATTCCGTGATGAAGGTGGTCACCCTCAGCGGTTCCGACGGATTGAAGGCGGAGGCGACTGCCTGAACCCTTTCCACCGCCTGTTTGAAGCGTTTATGATCGATGCACTCGATCAGGTCTTGAATGTCCCGTTGGAGATTGACCGGCCCGTCCCAAAGGTAACCCACCGCCTCCATGGCGGCCCTTTTTTCATCCTCCGGGGTGGATTCACGGAGAATCCGCTTGAGGTCCCCGATGGTTCGGGAAAGGGGAAAATCGGAGGGAATCATCTCCAAAGCTCGCGACGCGGTTTTGTCATCCCCCCTGAAGAAAGAGGCCATGGCCCGGCAGAACACCCGAATCGAGGCATAGGAGGAGGTTCGGGGAATCGGGTTCAAGGCATCCAGGGCCTGTTCCCAGGCCGCATCGTTCATCAGAGTCACCGCCTTTTGAACCGGGCCCGCGTCCCGGCGGAGCGGGTGGTCCGTCTCCAATATGTCGACGGCTTTCCAATCCCGGCCTATGAACAGGCGATGAGCCAGAGTCTGCTCGATTTTCGGAGACCTGGCCCTGTTTTTCAGATAACCGGCATAGGCTTCGACCGCCTTTTTTTCAGATGCGTTGGATATGTAATCGATCAGAACCGCTTCCGACATTTGATCGAATTCAGGCAGGAACCGGTTTGCCAGCTCCCGAACCGCATCGGCTTCGTCATGCAGCGATTTGGCTCTGAGCTGTTTCTCCCGCAGCAGATATGCCCGAAAAAAAAGAGACCGAATCGGGGCGGATTCCCCGAATTTTTTCATGGCAAATTTCAGGGTATAGAGGGCGTCCCGGGGATTTTCAGAGGAAAGCGCATTCTCAATTTTTTGAACAATATCATCAAAAGACAGGTTTTCAAATTGTTTGTAGGTCCCTTTTTCTTTTCGCTTTTTCTTTTTAGCCGCCATCGCTCCGCCCACCCGAATCGGTTCCAATAAAAAAAAATCGTTTGTGAAACATCCGCGCTCTTCGGCGGAATAAAACCGTTTCACCCGAACGATTTCTCCCTGGGTTACTTAAACAGATTTCATTGATAACTCACAAAATCAAAACTGATCAGTATCAAATTTCTTGCATCCGATCAACAAATAATAAAACCAAATTTGCGTAAAGATAAAATAGATGAAATAATGCTTTCCCAAAATCCCAAATTAGTATATATGAAACCGGCGTAAAAAAAATACCCGCTTTTTTCAAATTTTCTTGATAAAAAGAATTGAAAAGGGTAAGTCGATACTTATTTTGAGAAGAAATGGTTCTTTCAGCCCCTTTTCTCATTTTTTTTCGATAAAAGATGAGAAAAGGTATTGAAAAAAAACAGTACAGCGATTAACACCCTACACAGAGGTAAACTCAATATAAAGGAGAGAGAGATATGGTCAGACCCAAAAAAAATCGCCTCGTCGGGTTCAATCCGGAAATCAGCTATTTCAAACCCAGAGGCATCCCCATGGTAAGCCTTGAGGAAATCTGCCTGACGGTTGATGAACGCGAATCCATTCGACTGTCGGATCTTCTCGGCCTGTCTTACGAAGAGGCGGGACAGCGAATGGGCGTCTCCCGGGCGACCTTCGGCCGGATTATCCAGCGCGCCCGCAAGGTCATCGCGGATGCCCTTATCAACGGAAAGGCCATTAATGTCGAGGGCGGCAATTTCACCCTGATGGAAGAATCCCGAATTTTCGTCTGTGAAAAATGCGAAAACAAGTGGGAAGAGCCGATGGGCGCCGGCAAACCGGAAAAATGCCCCTCCTGTGGAGGCCAGTATTTTCACCGGGTCACCGAACATTAACCGAAACATACAACCACATACGGTTCACAGCGAAGGATCGCTCAAAGACGGAAACCCCTGACAGTAGCGCTTACTTTTCGCCGTGAGCCGTATGTTCCCCATGAGAATCATCAGAAGGTGTGAAAGAGTTGATGGAAATGAATACTCCAAGAACCTCTCCGCAGTCTCCATCGAATCCCTCACGCCGGACAAGGATGCCACCGTCATCTGGCGGGGGCCGGTCAAACATTCGGTGATTCGGCAGTACATCTCGGATGTGGATTGGGGGGACCTCGAATGGAAGTATTCGGTATGGTGGAAACATGAGCGGGTTCGCCTGCTCTCACTGCAATGAAACCGACATTTTCGGAAGCGGCGACGGAGAGCGGACCGCAAAGGATTTCGGGGTTCCCTTTCTGGGCCGGATTCCCCTTGACCCACAGGTGGTGGTTTGCGGCGATTCCGGTACCTGTTATCAGGTGACCCACAAAAACACCGGCGTTACCGATGCTTTCGACGCCATAGCGGAACGGATGTCCGAACACGTCTAATCCCTGCTCGACGGAAGACGGACGAAAGACGGCCTTCGGGTCGTCTCCCCTCCCCTCCTTTCCGAATCCGTCCTCTATTCACGATCTGCAAGACCGAACCCGACCTGCGGGTAGGTTTTTTCTACCTCACAATACAGGCCTCAGCCCATTGCTTCATTTTCCGGGCTATGGCATACATCAATCAACCGGTTTTGATAACCGGTTTCCTTTCTTTCCTTCTTTCCTTATTTTTTCCTTCTTTACGACGCCGCCGGTCATGTCTCCCCGGCATGACCGGCACCCCCACTTCAAAAACGAAATAAGCTTCCGAATTTTCCCATTCTGCTCCTCTTTCATTGCGACCCCGCCCCTTGCGGACTTGCATTCAGTCTTGGCCGAAACGATGACCAAAGCCTTGATTTTCAATCACACACGAACTAAAAGGGCGGTGTTCGATATATTATCACGCATCCTTTTTCCGGGGTACACCCCCGGTATAGGCAATACAGGAGAAAAGAATGGGTCGCATCCTGCTGCTGGTATTTCTCGCTTTGTTTCTGATTTTGGCAAGCACCAGAAAATGGAAACTTTTTTTCGGTCTGTGCATTGGATCAGGGGTTCTGGCGGTAATTCTGCTTTTCGGAACCGTTCGAAACCCGAAGCAGGAGAATGGGCCGGACCGTGAACTGGAAACCGTACACATCCTCTTCAGCGAAGACAAAAAGGGGTTGATTCAGGACACCGATTTCCGGGATCTTCTGAAGAGCCGGTTCGATATAGTGTTGATCGGTGAAAAATACGGCCCCGAAGGAATACCCGCTGGGGCTTTGGAAAGGATGGACGGGGTCTGGACGATCGGGCCTTTTTCAGAGTCGATTCCAGAGAATTTCTCGTCAGAGAATTCCGGTTCGAAGGCGAATGTGTTTTCTTCTCCCCTTGTGATCTATTCCTGGTCCGATATTCTCCATACCCTGATCGGAGAAGGAATCGCGAAGATCAGCGATGAGGTTCCCTACCTCATCGACTTCCCTCGCCTGCTTCAACTGATGCGGGACGGCCGAACCTGGAACACCCTCGGCCTGCGGAATATGGAGGGAACCGTAGTGCTTCGAACCGCTGATCCTGTGGACAGCCCGGTCGGGCGGCTTTCCGCTTATTTGATCGCGGAAGCCTTACCCGATACCCCTTCCGACGCTTCAAACGGTCCCCTGCCGGCAGCCGGCCTGAAGCAGTTGTATGAGATCATGGGCCCGCTCCCCGACTCCGAAGAGGCGCTCTTCAGCAAATTCCTCAAACAGGGCCCCTGGGCCTATCCTTTTGCAATGGCCACTGAAAGCCAGATCATCGCATTCTATCAGGCTTTTCCGGTCTATCGAGAGAAGATGGAATCCCGGATTCGGGTGCTCTATCCGGAGCCGACCCTGAATATTCCCCATCCCTTTGTCGCACTCACCCCCAAAGGCAAAAGGCTTCTTGATGCTTTGAATTCTGAAGAGGTACAGAAGTTTGCAGCCAAAAAATACGGGTATCGCCCGCAGTCGGAAATTGTCCCGCCGCCAGCCTTTCTCAAAGTACCCCGACTCGAGAACCTGCTGGCGTCCCCTTCCGAATCCCGGCTCAGGAAAATAAAGGATGGACTGAAATCACCTCACCCTCAATAACTTCTTCAGGTTTTTTATTGTGCATGGGAAAGCTCGAATTTTAATCCTCATCGTTCACGCGATCGGCTCTGCCGGTTGGTCGGACCGGCTGTCAGTCTCAAATTCAACTAGTTCATAGATATCGGAAAGCAGCAATTCACAACCAATGGACTCGATTGTAATGGACCGCTCCATATCCGTGCATGGGTTCAGAATTTGCCAGATACCCCTGTCGCCACGAGAGAATTGCTCCACATTGCAATGATTTTGGGACACAAGAATGTACTCGCGAAGTGAAGGAATAAGCCGATAATCGGTGAATTTTTTTCCCCGGTCATATGCCTCGGTGGAATCGGAAAGAATCTCTATGATGGCCACGGGATTGAGTAATGTCTCTATTCCTTTGAATTTTTCCAACTCGATATTTCCACAGACAATGACGATGTCGGGATACGTGTACTTGCCAAGCTCTTCGATTTTCACTCTCATATCACTTGCAAGCGGTCTGCATGGGGTGCCTGTAAGCTTATTTTTCAATTGGCCGGCGATATTGATGTTGATTTGGTTATGGTTCAAACTTCCGCCTGTCATGGCGAATATCTCACCATCGGAGTATTCATGCCTGATATCTGAAACGCTATCGAACTCGAGATACTCTTCCGGCGTCATTCGACGCTTTTCTTGTAGTTGAGTATTTACGGTTCACCTCCATTCGGTATTGCTTCAGCATACCTCATTCAGGCTGTAAATATCAAAATCTTCGATTTCCAGCATTTTAAGCACTCTTATACATGTATGTGATCACCGGGCAGTCTCCTGAAGGAGCGCTTTACGAAGCAGGTCCAATGCGGTGGTAGCGAATATGCGCTTGTTCATGGAGCGCCGGGGAAAGTGAAAGGTAAATTTGCGTCCCTCGACGCTGGACCGGGAGGCCAGCCCGATGCAAACGGCGCCTACCGGTTTTTCGTCGGTTCCGCCGGTCGGACCGGCGATGCCGGTAGTGGAAATACCGTAATCGGCGCCGGTCAATTTTCGCACCCCTTCAGCCATTTCTTCGGCGGTTTCGATGCTCACCGCGCCGTAATCCGCCAAGGTTTCAGGCTTCACCCCCAACACCTTTATTTTCGCCTCATTGGCATAAGTGACCCCGGAGAAAAGAAAATAATCGGAGCTTCCGGACACGTCGGTGAGCCGATGGGCCAGCAGACCGCCGGTGCAGCTTTCCGCGGCCGCGACGGTTGCGCCGGCATTTCGAAGCAGTTCCCCGACCACCGCTTCCATCGACTCCTCGGAGGTGGAAAAGATCTTTTCCCCCAACCGCTTCCGGACCCAGCCGGTCGCCTCCTCAAGACGCTGATCGATCACCGCTTCTTCGGGCCCCGCCGCATAGAGCTTGACGTGGATTTCCGGAAACCGAACCTGCATTCCCAGTTTAAGGTCCGGATACGCATCGACCAGACCGGTGAGCCGGTCGCCGGCGGCCGATTCGGTGAGCCCGAAGGTGGAGATGGTCCGGACCCGATGGAAGGTCCGGGACCCCTCCATCAGGTCTTCCAGACGCGGGAGCACCTGATCCGACAACATGCGCCGCATTTCAAAAGGCACCCCCGGCATGAAAAAACACCGGCACCGACCGATCGTCACCGCAAACCCCGGCGCCGTGCCGACCGGATTGTACAGAGCTTCGGCTCCCCGGGGCAGCAGGGCCTGTTTTTTATTCGAGGGCGGCATCTCCAGTTTCCGTGAGGAAAAGAAATCTTCGATCGACTTCAGGGCCTCGGCATCGAGTTCCAATTCGGCGCCGCAGGCTGCGGCGGCGGCCGGGGCGGTGATATCGTCCTCGGTGGGTCCGAGGCCGCCGGTCACCAAGCAGATATCGGCCCTTCCGCCGATCTCCGTCAGCATGGATTGAAGGATGTCGGGATCATCCCCCACGCAGTGGTGGCGGACCACATCCACCCCGATCCCTTCGAGGTGTCGGGCCAGGTATCCGACGTTGGTGTCGGTCAAGGCCCCGGTTCGGATTTCATCTCCGGTGGATAGAATTTCAGCAATCATTTTATTATGCTTTCTGGTTAATAGGCTTTCGGTTGAAGGGGTTCGGTTCAGATCGGCGCATCGGTTTTCACGGACGGCGGTTTCAAAATGATTCGAGCGTCCACGAGGCTCACTCCCCGTTCATGCACGATCACCGGATTGAGGTCCATTTCCTGAATATCGGGGTAAGACTCGATCAGTTCGGAACACATCAGCAGGGTATTTCTGAGAGCGCGTTTATCCGCCGAAGGCTGTCCCCGTACGCCGTCCAGAATGGGCGCCGATTTGGTCTCCTCGATCATGGTCTTGGCGGAATTGGGGGAAATGGGCAGCACCCGAAAGGCCACATCCTTCATGATCTCCACCAGGATGCCGCCCAGGCCGTACATGATCACCGGGCCGAACTGGTCGTCGATTTTGGTGCCAATAATGACTTCCACCCCATTGTCGGCCATGGGGGAAATCAGGACCCCCCGAATATCGGCATCGGGGCGGTAGGCCCGTCCGTTTTTCAGAATCCGCGTAAACGCTTCCCGAACCGCCGCCTCCGAGTTGAGGTTCAATTGAACCCCTTTGGCATCGCTTTTGTGTAGAATATCGGGTGAAACGATCTTCATGGCCACCGGCCCGCCGATGCTCTGGAATGTGGCGACCGCCTCTTCTTCGGTTCTCGCCAGCCGGTCCCCGGCGCTTTCGCCGCCGTGCAGCCGCAGCAGGGCCTTGGCCTCATGCTCCAGAAGCACGTTCCGCCCTTCTGCCCTGGCCTTGCGAATGATCTCTCTGCCCTCGGTCTTCGCTTTGGCCTCCCAGTTGAACACGAAATTGGTTTTGGCATGATACCCCTTGAGGTATTCACCGCGTTCGGCCAGGGAACCGATGCATTTGCAGGCCACATCCAGGGAGTCGTAGACGGTGATGCCGTAATACCGAAGCAGATGGAGCGAATGGGGTTTTGCGGAGCTGTAAAGGCTGTGGACCACGATGGGTTTGTTCCGTTTGGAGACCATCTTTCCCATGCGATGGGCCGCGTCTTCTTCCATCAGGGCCAGGCTTTCGGCAAACCGAATGCCGTATCCGCCGAAAAGCCCCACGATCAGAAGCCCGCCCACATTGGCATCCTTGAGAAGGATATCGGCGCAGTCCGCAAAAATGGTCGGATCGGCGTCGGTGCCGCCGGCCACGTCCACCGGGTTTCGCACGGCGGCCGCGGACGGCAGTATTTTTCTGAGGCTTTCCCGGGTCTTGGGGGCCAGTTCGGGGATGGTGACCCCCAGATCGGTCAGGAGGTCGGCCGCGATGGTGGCATGGCCGCCGCCGTCGGCCAAGACCGCTACCCGGTTATTTTTGATCACCGGCTGACGGGCCACAGTTTCAGCCACCGGGTAAAGCTCGTCCGAGTTTTCGATGACCAGGATGCCGGCCCGTTTGAATGCGGACCGGGCCACCTCGGACATCCCGGCCATGGCCCCGGTGTGAGAGCCGGCGGATCGCTTGCCGGTGGCCGATCGACCGCTTTTGAGAAGAACGATCGGTTTTTGAAGGGTGGTTTTATAGGCCTGCTGAAGAAATTTTCGGCCGTCGCGCATCCCTTCCACATACATCAGAATGGCCCGGGTGTTGGGATCATCCTGAAAAAATTCCAGATATTCATGAAAATTGATGTCGGCCTCGTTTCCCACCCCCACATAGTAGGAAAACCCGTTGAGGCTCTTGAGTTTGGCTTCGGTGATCAGGGTCAGGGCCATGTTGCCGCTCTGGGAGAGCAGGCCGATATCGCCCTTGGGCACCTCCCGCAGCCCCACCAGGTTCATGTTCATGGTCAGGTTCATCATACCCGAGGTGTTGGGGCCGATCAGCCGGATATCGTTTTTGCGGGCGACCTCCACGATCTCTTTTTCCAGAAGCTCGCCTTCGGCGCCGGTTTCCCGGAATCCCCCGGCGATGATGACCACCCCGCGCACCCCTTTTTTGCCGCAGTCATTTAATACCGACGGAATGGTCTTGGCCGGCGTGGTGATCAGGGCCATATCCACCGGGTCTTCGATATCCGAAACCTTCGGATAGCATTTCAGCCCAAGGATATTCTTGAGTTTGGGGTTGACCGGAAAAATTCTGCCCTCGTAATTTTCATCCAGCAAGGTCCGTATGGCCTGAAATCCGCGTTTGGTTTCGTTTTTGGATGCGCCGACAATGGCCACGGATTCCGCTTTCAAGACCTGGTCTATTGCCATTTTATGTTCTCCTTCACCCGGTATTCAATTCAGTGCTTCTTCCGGTCCTCGAAGTGTTTCAGTGAGGCTTCGCGTTCTTTGGTGGAGACGCAGGCCAGGCAGGCCTCGATTTCGAAATCCATCAGGGCCTCCAGGCTCACCTCGCTCTGGGCCATGCGAAGCCCCTTTTTGATTATCTTAATGGAAAACCCGGAATTGGCGGCGATCTTCCCGGCCATCTCGCGGGCCGCATCCATGAGCCGGTCCGCCGGAACCGACCGGTTCACCAGGCCGATCCGTTCCGCCTCCCGGCCGTCGATGTTCTCCGCCGTAAACAGTAGCTCCCTGGCTTTTCCCGGGCCGATCAGGTCCTGAATCAGACGAAAGGCGCCGCCGGTCACCGAAGAGGCGACCCGGGCCTCGGGAGAACCGATCTGAGCGTCTTCCGCCGCGATGCGGATGTCGCAGGCCAGGGCCAGTTCATACCCGGACCCCAGCGCGTATCCGTTCAGCGCCGCGATGGTCGGCTTTTCAAACCGAAGGATCATTCGGGAGGCTTCCTGAAGTTCTTCCAGATACGCCCGATAGGCTTCTATGGTTCGGGTTTTGGATTCCTTCAGATCGGCGCCGGTGGAAAACGCCCGGCCTTCTCCGGTGACGATGACCGCCTTGACCTCGGCATCCTCCCGAGCATCCGTGAGCGCGGCCTGAAAATCGACCCACAGCTGCTTGTTCATGGCATTCATGACCCGGGGCCGGTTCAGCCGAATAACCGCAATCCCGGCATCTTTTTCATACAGGATACACTCGAAATCCATGGATTCTGCTCCTTTTCAGGGTTCACTTTTCATCCACCTGCTTTATCGCCGGGTCCCCGGCTTGTCAAAGGAAATTCCACTTTTTTCAAGCTATCGAAAAATCCGCAAATATTTTTAGTTATTTTTACCAAAAATATTTGACAAGCGCCCGCCGATGTATCAGGTTGAGAACAGCGGGGACCCATCACACCCCGCTCATTTTTCTTTTTTTACAGGAGCCGGACCATGATCATTGAATCCCTGCTGGACACCGATCTGTACAAACTGACCATGATGCAGGGGGTCTTGCACCAGTTTCCCTGGGCCACGGTGGAGTATGAATTCAAATGCCGCACTCCCGGGGTCGACCTCAGCCCCATCGCGGAAACGGTTCGGAAAGAGATCGACCATATGTGCGGCCTGCGGTTCACTCAGGAAGAACTGGATTACCTGCGAACCCTGCGGTTTCTGAAAGAAGACTTCATCCAGTTTCTGAGGCTCTTTCACTTCCAGAAAGACTTCGTTCGGCTCGGGGTAGAAAACGGGGAATTTTTCCTGCGCATCCAAGGACCCTGGCTCCACACCATCCTGTTTGAGGTGCCGGTGCTGGCCACCGTCAATGAAATCTATTTTCGGGACCTGCACCCGGCGCCGGATTTCACGATCCCCGAAAAAAAGCTTCAGGAAAAAATTGAGATCGTCAAAAATTCCGAGGCGGAAAACCTGGGATTCACCTTTTCCGATTTCGGCGCCCGGCGGCGTTTTTCCAGAGAATGGCAGGATCGGATCATCGCTGCCCTGAAAGCGGAAATCCCCGGCCATCTCTCCGGCACCTCCAATGTGCTCTTCGCCAAAAAGCACGACATCACCCCCATCGGCACCATGGCCCATGAATGGATTATGGCGGCCCAGGCCTTGGGCCCCAGATTGTCCGACAGCCAGCAGTTCGCCCTGGAGCACTGGGCCCAGGAATACCGGGGGGATTTGGGAATCGCCCTCTCCGATACGGTGGGGTTTGACGCTTTTTTGCAGGATTTCGACATGTACTTCGCCAAGCTTTTCGACGGCTGCCGCCACGACAGCGGCGATCCCTTTGAATGGGGGGACCGGCTGATCGCCCACTATGAAAGGCTGCGCATCGATCCCCGGGCCAAACGGGCGGTCTTCAGCGACGGTCTCTCCTTTCCGAAGGCGGTCGAACTGGCCCGCCATTTCAAAGGCCGCATTCGCACCTTTTTCGGCATCGGCACCAATCTCACCAACGATGTGGCAGGCAAGCCGGTTCAGATCGTCCTGAAGCTGACCCGATGCCAGGGATCTCCGGTGGCCAAAATTTCAGACAGCCCCGGAAAGCAGATGTGCAAGGATGAAAGCTTTCTCAACTATTTGAAAACCGTCTTTACAGAAAAGATTCAAAAAGGAGACCGACCATGACCATCCACCTATTGATTATCGACGCACAGAATTCTTTTTGTGATCCTTCAGGCGAAATGTATGTGAACGGCGCCGAAAAAGACATGAAGCGATTGGCGGATTTTATCGCCGATCATGAAAACAAAATGGATCGGATCACCGCCACCCAGGATTCCCACAATAAAATCCATATCGCCCACCCCATCTGGTGGACCGATACAGACGGAAATCACCCGGAGCCCTTCACCCGGATCTCCTATGCGGATATTGAAAACGGCGCCTGGCGGGCCGCCAATCCCGACTATCAGGAGTGGTCCGAAAAATACATGAAAACGATCGAGACCCATGTCATCTGGCCGTTTCACTGCCTGATCGGCACCCGAGGGCATGAAATCTTTCCGGACCTGCTCGAGGTGCTCAACCGATGGCGGGAGCGTCGTCATGAACTCGATTTCGTGTTGAAGGGAGAAAACCGGTTCACCGAACATTTTTCGGCCGTCAAGGCGGCGGTGGAGGTGCCGGGAAACCCGTATACCCAGCTCAACACCGCCCTGATTCGATCTCTGGACCAGGCCGACGAGATCTGGGTGGCCGGCGAGGCATCCTCCCACTGTGTCAACGACACGGTCAGCGATATCGTCCGGTACAGTGACAATCCCGAAATCGCCGAAAAAATCCTGCTTCTGTCGGATGCCATGTCGCCGGTAAAGGGGTTCGAGGAGGCGGCCGATGAATTTTTTGATCGAATGAAATCCGCCGGGGCCCGAATCGCCCCGATTCAGGAAGCAGCGAAATAGAGTCGATGAAAAAGATCAAACTCGGAATCGATATCCATCAGGTGGGGGCGGTGAAGAATTCTTTTTTTTCCGAACTTTCCCGCCTTCTGGTGGAAAACGGCCATGAGGTTCACCTGCTGACCGAAGAAGAACTCACCCCGGCCCTCGAAAAATATCTTCGGGAAGACCTGCGACTGTCCTGGACCCGCCTTTTCTCCGTCACCTCTTATCAAAAGTCCCGGGGGGTGAAGATCACCTATATTCAGGGGTCCCCCTACATGGATGAGGAAATATGGAATCGGACCAAAGCCGATTACTGTCGAGAACAGAATCTTGACCTTCATATCGACCGCTCGGATGTCTACGGCCGCCATTTCACCACTCCCTACGCCCGGTTCTATGAACGGCGGATTCCCCGGCGAAAAACAAAGGTCGCGATCATGGGCGGGTCCTTCAACCCCATTACCCATGGCCATCTGAAACTGGGGGAGACGGTCCTGGAAAAGATTCCGGACATGAACCAGGTCTGGATGATGCCCGCCTTTCGCCACCCTTTTCAAAAGCATGATGAATACGCCGAACAACGAATCCGAATGATTCGAATGGTCGAAACCGAGCGACTGCGCTACTTCAGCTATGAAATCGACCACAAACTCAGCGGTGAAACCTACGTCACCTTCAACCGGCTGCTTCAGGACCCCGGCTTTAAGGACATTATCGATTTTCATATGGTGGTCGGCTCAGACTGCGTCCTCGAATTCGACGATAAATGGAAGCATGCCGATCTGCTGGCCCGAATGGTCACCTTCATTATCGTGCCGCGTCCCGGATATGATCTGAAAGGCTACGACGGACTGCTTTCCCGCCCTCCGCACATCCACTTGACCGATGCCGATATGCCGGATATCAGCTCCACGAAAGTCCGTCAAAAAATCCGATGCGGCGAATCGGTTGAGGGGATGGTTCCGGAACCGGTGCGGCGGTTCATACGGAAGCATCACCTGTATGAAGGGGAATGCGACGAAAACCCCGACCCGCAGGGAGATCAGCCGCCCACGTCCCGAAATCCACCGAATTCAATTGCCCGGCCTGAACCGGGGCCCGAAAAGCCGAGGGTGTCCGTAAACATCGCCGTCTGTACCATTCGGGATGAGGCCCTTCAAGTGCTGTTGGTAAAACGGAAATCCGGCCCCTGTTCCGAATCCTGGGCCATACCGGGCGGTTTTCTGGAGGCGGCTGAAAACCCAAACCTGGAGGAGACCGTGACCCGGCGGCTGGAGGAGTTGGTTCATCCCGAGGGGATCTATCTGGAACAACTGAAGACCTATGATCCGCCGGATCACACCCCCCTGAACCGTATGATCACCACCGCCTACTTTGCCCTGATCCCGGAGGAAAAGCTGCCCCTGAAGGATTTGGAATCGGAAGGCGATTCAGAAACCGCCTGGTTTTCCCTGAAGGAGTTTCAGAAAGAAGCCGAATCCCGGGGGGACGGAATCGTTTTCGGCCATGATCGAATATTGCAGGATCTTCTGACGCGGATTCAGGGGAAGATTTCCTATACCCCGATCGCATTTGAGCTGGTACCGAAGGAATTCACTTGGCCGGAACTGAGGCGGGTGTTTGAAATCGTTCTGGGCAAGGACCTGGATGCCACCAATTTTAAGCGAAAAATCCGGTCCGCCTATCGAATAGCGGACCTGAAAAGCCGCCCGGCGGACAAATCGGTGGGCCGCCCCCCGAACCGGCACCGGTTCGATGGGATCAAAGATCCCTATTTGTAACTTATTTGAGGATGATCAGCCGATTTCCGGGATGGATTTTGCTGTCCATATTCAGATTGTTCCAGCGAAGCAGATGAGAGAGGGGGACCCGGTATTTTTCTGCGATGCCGGATAGATACTCTCCCGGTTTTACCACATGGGTGATCTTTTCAGCATCTTCTTTTCGGACTGCGGAACTTTCATACAATTTTTTGAATCGGGCGGCAAAGGTTTTGGCGGCCCCCTCCGGGATCAGAACGGCGTGGTGTCCCTTGGTCAGATAACTGCCCCGGAGTTCCGGATTGAGATCTTTGATGGTTTTAAAAAAAGTCCCGGCGGCTTCGGCGATCAGCTGTATATGGGCCGAATCCGGAAGGTCGATCTCCACCCGGTCGAACTGAAGGGGCGTATAGAGGTCATTCCGGGAAATGTGAAACCCGTATTTGGGCAGATCGCTCAGAATCATCTTGACCGCCAGGATTTTCGGTATGTAGTTCTGGGTTTCCAGTGGAAGATAGAGATGATAATAGTCGGCTGTCTTCTGCTCGTTGATGGCATTCTGAAGGCCCCGCTCCCCCATGTTGTAGGCGGACGCCGCCAGGGTCCAGGAATTGAAATCCTGATACAGCTTTTTCAAATAGGCGATCGCCGCTTCGGTGGATTTGAATATATTTCTCCGATCATCCACATAGCGGTCGATGCGAAGCCCGTACCGCTGGCCGGTGGATCTGATAAATTGCCAATATCCCACTGCCCCCGCGGAAGACCCGACATGGGGTCGAAGCGCACTCTCCACGATGGCGACATACTTGAGATCGTCGGGAAGACCGTGCTGCTTGAGCATCTTCTCGATATAAGGCATATACCGGCCCGATCGCTTGATCCACAAAATCACCTGGGCCCGGTCCCAGAGGGCCAGCAGAATCTGCTTTTCCAAACGCTCCCGAACTTCCGGATAGCCCAGCGGAACCGGCTCCCCACAGAAATCCATCGGCGGATCGATCCGCAGACTCGATATCAGAGAAGGAAAACGCGACAGGTCGGAAGAAATTGCTTCCGCAGACGACACGGAAGCTGCCGGAAAGAAGAAAACCATTACCAGAACAAACCAACAGAAATACCGCATATGTAAAAATATCAACTCGGAGTCGTAATAAGATGTTGTCGAAGGGTCGGGCCGATTTAGGGCCCGGTTCAAAGGGACGAAAGGGATGCTACCATATCCGCCGGGACGGATGCAACATCATTTGATCGAATCGATCGAATCGGGATCACCGATTTTTTTGCCGGTTTTTGTAAACCGGTAAGATCATGGACGCGCCGACCCGAAAGACCGAATTCAGGATCGATAATCATCGGCATCGATGTCATACCGACGCATGATCTGCTGAAGGGACTGGCGCTCCAGGCCGCATTGTTTGGCGGCCTGGGTGACGTTGCCGCCGGTCTGTTCCAGAAGCCCGCCGATGTAGGCGGCGTTGAACCGATGAAGCACCGCCTCTTTGGCGGATTTGTAGGGCAGGTCTTCAAAGGTGACCTCTCCCGGGCAGGGCGTGGACTCGGGTTTTCGGGGGAACCCGACATCCCTCGGCCGAATGGTTTCGGTGGTGGAAAACAGAATTCCCTGGACGATGACGTTTTCGAGTTCCCGCACATTTCCTTCCCAGCTCCTTTCCTGAAAGCTTTCCAGAAGCTCCGGCGAGAGTACCTTCAAAGGCTTGTTGAGTTTGGCGCAGTGCTTTTCCATCAGATGGCCGGCGATCAGGGGAATGTCCTCCCGCCGCTCCCGAAGCGGGGGAAGTTCAATGGGAAGCACGTTCAACCGGTAGAAAAAGTCTTCCCTGAATTCGCCTTTGCGGATTTTTTCCCGAAGGTCCTGATTGGTGGAAGAGATGATGCGCACATCCACGGTAATGGATCGGGTATCCCCTAACGGTTTGATCTCTTTTTCCTGAAGCACCCGAAGCAGCTTGGTCTGAATGGTGGGGCTGACGTCGCCGATCTCATCCAGAAAAATCGACCCGCCGCCGGCCTCTTGAAACAGACCGATCTTGTTCTGGGTAGCATGGGTAAAAGCCCCCTTTTTATAGCCGAAGAGTTCGCTTTCCAGGATATGCTCCGGGACCGTGGGGCAGTTGACCGCCACAAAAGGCCCCGCTTTGCGGGTGCTCAGCTTGTGGACCGCCCGGGCGGTCAGGTCCTTGCCGGTACCCGACTCCCCGGTGATGAGCACGGTCAGATCGGTGTTGGCCACCATCCGCAGGGTATCGAAAACCCGCCGCATGGCCGCGCTTTTGCCCACCAGCCCCTGAAACCGGTGGGGGGATTCCTCGGCCTGCTTCAACCGAATGTTCTCCTTGAGCAGGGTGGAACGTTCCAGGGCCTTTTCGAGCCGAAGCAGGAGCGCATCATGGTCGAAGGGTTTGGTGATGAAATCATAGGCCCCGTTCTTCATGGCCTCCACCGCCGTTTCAATGGAGCCGTGACCGGTCATCATCACCACCGTCATTTCGGGCCAGCTCCGCTTGACCAGGTCGAGCAGCTCCAGCCCGTCCATCTCCGGCATCTTGATATCGGCCAGCACCAGATCCGGATGCTTCTGGGAGATCAGGTGAAGGGCCGATTTGGCCGAAGAGGCGATCTCCACCTTGCAGTTCAGGTCCGGTTCCAGACTCCGTTTCAGGAGCTGAAGCATATCGGGTTCGTCATCCACGATAAGAATCGACGGGACGCTCATGACACCTTCCGCCTATCCGCTTTTGCCGCCCGCCGGCAGCACCATGGTGAATGTAGACCCTTTGCCCGGTTCGCTCTCCACCAGCAGGTCCCCGCCATGGGTCTTGACGATGCCGTAGCTGACCGCCAGCCCCAGCCCGGTACCCTCTCCGGTGGGTTTGGTCGTGAAAAACGGGTCGAAAATCCGGGAAAAATTTTTTTCCTCAATTCCATATCCGGTATCCTGAACCATCACCGAAACCCGGTCCCGTTCCGGATCATATGCGGTGGAAACGGTAATCGTGCCGGTTTCGCCGACGGCGTGTTTGGCGTTCATCAGAAGGTTGATCAGGACCTGCTTGATCTTTTTTTCATCCATCAGCATTCGGGGGACCTCCGGTCCATATCGCCTTTCCATGAACATCCCGTGCATGTCCGACCGGTGCCGAACGAAATTCAGCACGTCGTCGATGGTCTCATGGATGTTGAAGAACTCCTTTTTGGGTTTGGAACTCCGGGCGAAATTGAGCAGGTCCTCCACCGTGGTTTTGCAGCTTTTGACATGTTTTTCGATGGTTTTCAGGTCTTCGTGCTTCTGGGACTCCGGGTCCTCACTGCGCAGCAACAGCTGGGTATATCCCAGAATAATTCCCAGCGGATTGTTGATCTCGTGGGCGATCCCCGAGGAGAGTTGTCCGATGGAGGCCAGCTTGTCGGCCTGGGCCATCTGTTTTTCATGGCGGGCCAGGGCCTCGGTTCTTTCCTTTACCCGCTGCTCCAGATTCTGATTGAGCGAGAGCAGCTCCGCGTGAGCGGTCTGAAGCGCATGTTTGTCCCGGCTGATCTCCTGATAGATGTGCCAGGCCCGCTGAAAAAAAAGGGTGACCGAAGACACGATGATGAGCATGAAGGTATTGATGCTTCCGCTGAAGGGCCGAATGCCGTCCCATACCTCGTTTCGACCCATGATGAACAGAATCTGCTTCAGGATATGCCCGGCCGAGCGGGAAATGGCGAACCCGGCCAGACAGTAACAGACCCAGCTCAGATAGGTCCAGATAATGCTGTTAGGATCATTCCGGTATATCAGACGGACCAGCCGAATGCTCATGAAAGAAAAGAGGATCATGAGCACCGAGCCGGCCATATCCACGAACCAGATGGGCAGGGCGGAAACGATCATGAGATCTCTTCCTCATACCGAGGGCCCCCCTCCCCTTTTCGTGTCTCGTTCAACAACCGTTTGATGCCGAGATACAGGAATATCAGTCCCGGCACGCAGAGCAGGTGATCCAGCTTCACCGCATAGTAGAGCACCCTGACCCAGCCCGAACCCGAAGGACTTTCGATCCGCAGATGCCAGGGATCGATTCGGGTCACCTCTATGAGGCCCATCCCCTCGTCCAGGAGATGTACGGTAAAGGCATCCAGGGTCCACAGGATAAAAAAAACGGATGAATACTGGATATAGCGCCAGCCGACGTGACGAACCAGGTCCCTGGCCCTCAGCCAATAAATCAGGATGCCCATGGAAAACACAAAAAAGATGTGGGACATCTGATGAACCACCAGCCCCTCGGGATCACCATGCCCCTGGGTGGCCAGGGCGGTGGCCGCCATCAGGATCAGGGCAACCGCGGCTGCCCCCGAACCGAACCTTCTCATGGGGCGACCTCCTTTATCGGACCGGCGGCGGAACGGCCGACGCCGGGCGAATCAACCGACGGGTTCCGGTTCACGGGCGGGCGATTCCGATCCATTGGACAGGACCCATCTTTTCACCCTCCCATAGGCCACCCGCATCAATACGTATAAAATGATGAAGGGGGCCAGAAAGCTCAATTCAAATCCGCCGGCCCAGAACGGCATCGTGAAAACGATGTCTCCGAACCGCTTGTCGAGCCAGGCCGCGGCGAAAAAAGCCGGCCACAAAGAGGCCATGCCCATGGCCATCAGCAGAAAAAAGGATTTGCCGTAGGCTTCGTTGGCCAGCTTGTTGATCCCCTTGTAGGCGGTTTCATCCCCCGCCTGCTTGGCTTTCATCGATTGTTCATGGAAATAAAGCGTCTCGTCCAGGTTCTTGGATACGGCGGCGCGATTGATATAATAGGCCGTCGCCAGCGTCAGCTCTCCGATGAGCACCGACCAGAAGGCCAGCAGTGCGGTTCCGGCCCACCATCCCGCCATGGGATTCTCGAACAGCCGATAGGGCTGGATGAGCACCGGATCAATGATTCTCAGTAGGATATCCAAAGGGTCCATGCGTATGCCTCTGAGCAGTATGCCTCTGAGGCGGCCGGTTTCAACTTCACAAACCGGACCGCCCCGTGGCGTTTTCTATTTCTTTCCGGATCGATTCAAAATCACAACCGTATTTCTTTAGAACGGGGGCACCACGCTGTATCCCAGAAATCCCTTGGTGGTGTACCGAAGGCCCACGTAAAAGGCCAGGACGATGAAGATGATCTTCAAGACCTTGTCCGGGATGTACTTGGAGGTTCGGGGTCCGATCATGGAGCCGATGAAGATGCCGATCAGCTCGGCGCCCACCAGACCCCAGGCGATGACGACGCCCTTGCCGATCATGTAGGAGAAGATGGAGACGATCATCCCGATCAACACGCAGAGGGCCGAGGTCCCGGCCACGATAAACATGGGCAGACCGGCCACCGAGGTCAGAAAGGGCACGTAGAGAAAGCCGCCGCCCACCCCGAGAAAGGAGGCCAGCGCTGCGATGATGATACCGCCGATCATCGGCACATAGGCTTTAAACTCGAACTCCTGCTCGAAAAAGGTGAATCGGATCGTACCGATCATAAAGGTCAGGGCCCATCCGACCAGAACCAGTACATAGGCCACCCATTTGGCAAAATCGATCAGATTGATCCAGAGGGCCGAGGCCACCACGGTTACTACCGCAATCCACATAAAGGTCCAGGAACCTTCGATGATTTTGACGCCCTGATCCGCCGTGGCGGTTTTTTCACGGGTGGCTTTTTCAAAGGCCTGGGCCGCGGCTTTGGCCGCTTTTTTACGAGCTTCGCCTTTGGGGGTCATTTCATAGACCAGGAAAAAACCCAATACGAACACGATCAGTCCGAAATACCCGATATAGGCCTTGAGAGAGATTTTTCCGGCGGTCAGCTCCGGCACCAGCCAGGAACCGCCGACCCCGCCGATGGCCAGGCAGATGCCCAGGGGGGCCACCAGTCGGCCCATCCGGTAATAGTTGAAGGAAGAGATCATCCCGCTCAACCCCACCAGCCACTGGTTGGACACCCGAATGGAATCGGTGATCAGATTGTTGACCGGGTTTCCTTTTCCGAAGGCCTTTGCATAGTCGGCCAGCCCGAAAATGGTGATGTGTCCCACACCGGCCATAATCCCGCCGAAGGCGCCCACGGTTGAAAAAATCCAGCCCACCCAGATGGCCCAGAGCAGACCGAGGATGATATTGAGATCGGGGGCCCCCGGAATCCCCAGAAAACCGGGTTCACCGCCGGCCGGAATCACCGCCTGGGTCTGGGCCGCCATTTCCGGGTCTTCGAGGCTGCTCTCGATGGCCCGTCGCATCTTATCGGGCATCTCCGGGGACGTCAGTTCGGCGCCGGTCTGCGCCATCGCCACTGTGACGAAGGTCAAAAGCACCATCAGTCCTGTTGCCAGGTAAAATTTCGTTCTCTTCACCGCAATAACTCCTTTCTTGATTAACTGTTTGAATTGCTATAAAAAACCGACTTCCAATCCGCGATTCCCATTGCAAATCCACCTCGCACTGTTTAATCTACAACTTCCGCAAAAACTACCCGGAATTGTGCAACCCCTGTGCCACTCTCGAAGCAGACCGATGCCGGGCATCCCGATCACTCCGGAAGTTCAAGCAGATTTCTATATGATTTAAACAAGTTGCACCTGACTAACGGCTCGATTGCCGATGGAATATAGCAGCCGCAGGCGCCGATAAGAAATAGGATGCCGTCGCCAATCTTTTATTGCAATTAATTTATTGCATATAATTTTTACTTTGATTTTTCAACAGGATATGTCGTTGCATAAAAATTTATTCGGTGCATTATTTATATTGCTCTTTGGAAGGCGCCGACAATTCCCTTTCTTGTGAAAGAAACGCTTTACGACCCTGTAGAATAATGTCATCTATCTGATATATTGGAATATTCGAATGCTTTTTAAGACTGTTGGCAAGGTCGGTCCATGGATAATATCAATGGTATATTTTTTGCTATCGTTTTAAGGATTGAAAAAGAAGGCCCGGTTCGGGTATACTCAAGGGAAGGATCGATTTATATCCTTATTTATACAATACAATTCCCTTTACAAACGGGACCCAATCGCAGAAGATACCTCGCAAATCACATCGGAGGAATAAATTATAACATGAGCAAATACTATCTTTTTCAAGACACCAAGAAATGCATCGGATGCCACACCTGCGAAGTGCTGTGCAAAAGCAACAAAAATCTGCCCGCCGGGCCGAAACTCTGCCAGGTGATTCCGGTAGGACCCAAAGCGGTAGGGAACCTGCCCAAATCTTCGTATATCTTCATGTCATGTTTCCATTGTGAAAATCCCTGGTGCGTGGCCGCCTGCCCGACCGGGGCCATGCGGAAACGGGAATCCGACGGGATCGTTTTTGTAGACAAAAACCTTTGCGTCGGCTGCAAAACCTGCATTTCCGCCTGCCCCTGGGGGGCCCCCCAGTGGAACCCGGAGACCGGAAAGGTGGTCAAGTGCGACTACTGCATGGACCGGGTGGACCAGGGCCTGAAGCCGGCCTGCGTCACCGCATGCACCACCCAGTGCCTCAGCTTCAACAACGCAGAAGAGGCGCCGCAGGTCCGGCGGGAACGACACGCCCGGCAGGTGGCCGCGCTGGAAAAGGAATAAAGGAGGGGCGAACCATGCCGAATCAAACCTGCGCGGATCAAACCTGCCCGGTCACCGACACCATTTCGGCCCTTGAGGCGACGATCGAGTCGGGGCGGCTGACCCATCCCCGAACCCGCCGGATCGCCGAAGAGGTCCATGAACTGCTGGAAGACGTAGCCTGGGGCCGGGCCGGTGAAGAGCACCTGCCGGCCATCGAATCCCTGGCCGGTGAACTGACCGAAGACAGCCCCATCCAGGCCGGCATCGAAGCCGGTAAGATGGTTCAAAAGTCCCTGAATGAATACCGCGAAGTATTCATCAGCCATGTGGAAACCCATAACTGCCCCACCGGGGCCTGCGTCAAATTGGCGCCGGCGCCCTGCCAGATGGCCTGCCCCTCCGGAATCGACGTTCCGACCTATGTTTCCCTCATCGGGGAAGGCAAGGATGCCGAGGCCATCGAGGTGATTCGAAAGGACAATCCCTTTCCCTGGGTCTGCGGTCTGGTCTGCACCCGGCCCTGCGAATTCATGTGCGTCCGGGGGCGAATCGACAAGCCGATCTCCATCAAATTTCTCAAAGCATTCGCCGCCGAACGGGCCATGTCCGAACGGCGGTATGAAAACCCGCCCAAGGAGCCGGACACAGGCCAAAAGGTCTGCATTATCGGGGCGGGCCCCGGCGGAATGAGCTGCGCCTATTATTTGGCCCTCAAGGGATACGGGGTCCGAATCATCGAAGCGCTTCCCACGGCCGGAGGCATGATCCTGGCCGGCATCCCCCGGTACCGGCTGCCCCGGGAGGTGATCGACCGGGAGGTGGCCATGCTGGAAGATCTGGGGGTGGAGTTCGTATTCAACACCCGGTTCGGAGAAGACCTCACCCTCGAGGAGCTGAAAGAAGAGGGGTTCGACGCCTTTTTCTTCGCCATCGGGGCCCACAAGGCGTTTAAACTGAACATTCCGGGAGAGACCGAATACGGCCTGATCGAGTCCATCGATTTCCTCAAAAGGGTGGCCCTCGGAGAACGCCGCCGCCCCGGCAAACGGGTGGTGGTGATCGGGGGCGGCAATGTGGCCATCGACGCGGCCCGAACCAGCCTGCGTCTAGGCAGTGAAGAGATCATTCTGGCCTACCGCCGGACCCGGGCCGAAATGCCCGCCGACGAAGAAGAAGTTGAACAGGCCGAAGAGGAAGGTATTCGGTTCGATTTTCTGACCGTACCGGTGGAGATCGTGGGAGAAAACGGAAAAACTACCGGGCTTCGGTGCCTGCGGGCCGAACTGGTGGCCCGGGAAGGCAGCAAACGGATGTCGCCGGTACCCATTGAAGGAAGTGAATTCGTCATCGAAACCAACGCCGTCATCGGGGCCATCGGCCAACAGGTAGACAAAGAGACCATGCTGGAGCTGACCGAACTGGCCTGGACCCGGCGAAACACCATCGACGTCAACATGGTCAGCATGGAAACCTCCGAACCCGGGATATTCGCCGCCGGAGACGCGGTCACCGGCCCGGCCACGGTGGTGGAGGCCATCGGCGGCGGCAAACGGGCCGCCGAGGGCATCGACCGGTTTCTGAAGGGTATCCCCCAGCCGAAAATGCCGCCGGTGCCGGTGCGCCGGGACCGGGTTCCCTGCACCGAGGTGCCCGCCTCCACCAAGATGATTCTGAAGCAGCCGGAAATGCCGCTGCTGAACCTGGATCGACGCCGCACCACGTTTCAGCAGGTGGAGCTGGGGTATCCCGAAAATGCGGTTCGGGAAGAGGCCCGTCGGTGTCTGCGGTGCGATATCTGCCGACGCTGCGGAGAGTGCGTCGAGGTCTGCCGGGATAAAATGGGGGTGGACGCGCTGCAGATGGGCTATTTCGATTTCGACCACCCGGTGGAAACCGATTTCCGCAAGACTCAGGAACGGTGCATCGCCTGCGGGGCCTGCGCCAACAATTGTCCCAACCAGGCCATGCAGATTCGAGACGAGAACGGGGAACGGGTGCTCTCTTTGTGCGGCACCGTCCTCAACCGGCAGAAGCTCATCCACTGCACGGAATGCGGGGCCGTAATGGGTCCCAACCGGTATCTGGATTATATTCAGAAGCGGATCAAACCGGTCGGCGAGGTGGTCGCGGCGGATAAAATGGTCTGCGACGCCTGTCTTCGAAAAAAGAGTGCAACCGCAACCGTGGACATTCCGTCCGCAAAATAAGGGGGCAAAATGGCATTTCGCAGAGGTCAACGGGTCGAAGTCTTCCAGCGCTCGTCCGACGAAAGCTGGAAAAGTTTCATGGATGAATACATCGGTCGCCACGGCATCGTGGTGGACCCGGATACCTCGGTCAATGATCCGGAGGCCCTGGTCGAGGTCAGCCTGGAAGGCAAGGGGACCCACCGTCTGCCCCAGGACTGCCTGCGGGTGCTGGAGGATTAGCCCACCGAGAATCGGTCAGGAGGAGACATGATCACCATCATCATCGACGGAGTGGAACATTCGGTCGAAAAGGGGATAACCGTCCTGGAGGCGGCCCGGGCCAATGGAATCGATGTTCCCGCCCTCTGCTATCATCCCGCGCTTCAGCCCTCGGGGGCCTGCAAGTTGTGCGCGGTGGAGGTCACCGGCTCCTCGGGGCGGGCCACCACCATCCTCTCCTGTGTTCTGAAAGTAAAGGAGGGGCTGTCCGTCAAAACCCGAAGCGAACTGGTCGACAATGCGCGGATCAAGGCGTTTCGAAAACTCCTCACCATGGCCCCGCAATCCATGAAAATTCGGAAATTGGCAGCCCACTACGGGGTGGATTTGGGCCCGCCCCCCGACGGATGCATCCGGTGCCGTCTCTGCGTCCGGGTGTGCAAAGAGATCGTTGGCGCGGCGGCCCTTCGAATGGAAAAACAAGACGGGGCCGATTATGTGGCGCCGATTGAAGGGAAATGCATCGGATGCGGCACCTGCGTCAACATCTGCCCCACCGACGTGATTCGAATGGAGGACCTCGACAATATCCGGACCATATCGATTCGGGACCGGGTGATCGGCCGCCATCCCCTGGAGATCTGTGAGGCGTGCGGCAAGCGATACGCCACACCGAAATTTTTGGCGCACATCGAAGCCCGCACCGGTCTCCATCCCCATGTGAAGGAAGAGCACCACTACTGCCCGACCTGTGCCAAGTTCATGTCGGACCGGGTGAAATCCTTTTCCCGCCAGACCCGGCGGCTTCGATGAGCAAAACAGGCAGAACGGGTTACAAAATTTGTAAAGATCGGGGGCAAAACCTACAAAATTTGTAACCGCAGCCGGTTTTCGGGATGATTCAAATCATTTGAAATTCTTTTAAGCGCCTTGAATTATTTCAGATTTAATTTTTTTCTTGACATTGGCATTCAAACTGCAATAGAAATAGTCAGCTGTAATTTTCCTCCTTCTTTCTTCCTATCTCCTTTGTTTTGGGGGCGGCCATAGGGGCCGCCCCTTCTTCAATTCAGGGCTTCCGCTTTCACCTTGACTTCAACAAAAACTCTTTTTCCGGACAATGAGCCCACCGCATTTGTCCTGGCCCCCTGCCCGGAGCCGCCTTTTTCCTGGTCTGATTTTTCCTGGAAAAAGCTTGAAAAAGGGGTCTGAATCGGCTACAGGATTTACAATCAACTGCTCAACCACTTCAGGAGTTCGCCACATGATACGACAGCCCTGGTTTCCGCGGGTCCTCCCCTTTGGCGTCTATATGCTGTTCATTGTAATTCATGATCTTTTGGGCAAAGCTCTGCCTCCCGGCCCCTTGGCCGACCATCTGATCGCCCTCACCTATCCGATTCGCATTCTCGGAGTAATGGCGGCCCTGGCCTGGTTCTGGCCCACCTATGATGAAGTGCAAGAAGACCGGTTCAAAACCCGGGATCTGTTGTATGCCGCCGGCATCGGGGTGCTGGTGTTCGTGCTCTGGATTCAAATGGACTGGGACTTCGCCGTCATGGGGGATCGGGATGCCTATAATCCCCGGACCCTTCCCGATCCGTGGTTTTACCTGTTCATCGCAATTCGTCTTTTCGGAGCCGCGGTCGTGGTGCCGGTTTTCGAAGAAATTTTCTGGCGGTCTTTCATCCTTCGCTACATCATCAATCCAAATTTTACCACCGTTCAGCTGGGCACCTTTTCCTGGCCCTCATTTCTGATCTCGGCCGCCCTCTTCGGCACCGAGCACAACCTGTGGCTGGCCGGCATCGTGGCCGGATTTCTCTATAACCTTCTGCTCTATAAGACTCGCAGCCTCTGGATGTGCATTATCGCCCACGGGATCACCAATCTGCTGCTGGGAATTTACGTTCTAATGAGCGGAGAATGGGCATTCTGGTAGCCGACCGCGGTGGGGATAAAGCATTGTTGCATGCGTTGAAAGGAACATGTAGGTTTATGATAAAAAATTTCGGATTACTCGCCCTCCTCGTCGGGGAAATGCTCCTCTTCGCCCTGTTTTCGCATCCGGTCCGGGCCGAATTCTACAAATTCACCGACAAGGAAGGCAAAACCCACTTCGTGGACGACCTCACCAAGGTGCCGGACGAATACCATTTCGATGTAAAAACCTACCGGGAAAAATATGACCATCTTTCCGAAGATGAAAAGCAGGTCAAGAAGGAGCAGGATCAGGCCGCGGAGGCCGAACGGCGGCGGTCTTATCGGGAGTACATAGAACAGCTTGAAATCCGCCGCAGAATACGGGAACAGGAACTGGCCGAAAAAAAGCAGCGGATGAAAGAAACCGCCATCGAGGTCCGGGGGAATCAGATTCTGGTCCCGGTCCATCTGGGCTACGGCACCCAGAAGGTGCAAATCACCCTGATCCTGGACACCGGCGCCTCCATTACCGCGATTCACCACCGCATCGCCGAACAACTCCGGATACGTGATTTCAAAAAGGCCAAAGCCCAGGTGGCCGACGGAAAAATCATCGACACCCGAATCGCCCGGCTGAGCTACATCGAGGTAGGCGCCAATCGGGTGGAAAACCCGATCGCCGGGATTCTCGACTTCGAGGGAGCGGCCGACGGGCATGACGGGCTTCTGGGAATGAACTTTCTGCGCCACTTCAATTACCGCCTGGATCTTCAGAATCAGGTGATTCGATGGGATCCCTGATTCGAAAAGCGGCTGGGCCGGTCGCAGGCGTGGCGGTGATGGTGTCGGTACTCCTGATTCAAGTTGCCGGATTCGGAAAAGGGATGCCGGAAATTCTTCATGTGGGTCCTTTTTCAAGCCTGTCTCCGGGAGAAATTCTTCCCCCCGAATGGGAGCCGATGACCTTTGACAAGATCGAGCGCCACACCCGGTATTCCCTGGTTTCCGAAAACGGCGCCACAGTCCTCAAAGCCGAAAGCCGAAACAGCGCATCGGGACTGATTCGAAAAATACGAATCGATCCGCGTCGATATCCGATCCTTCGGTGGCGATGGCGGGTCACCCGTATCTTTCCCGAAGGAAATGTCCGAAAAAAATCCGGGGATGATTACCCGGCCCGAATCTACATCACCTTTGAATATGATCCGGACCAGCTCTCCTTATTTCAGCGGGCCAGGTACCAGGCCGCCAAGCTGGTTTACGGCGAATATCCCCCCACCGGAGCGATCTCCTATATCTGGGCTTCCACCGCGCCCAAAGGGACGATGGTTCCCAACCCGTATACCGGCCGGGTGATGATGATCGCGGTGGAAAGCGGTTCAGCCGAACGAAACACCTGGAAGGAAGAAAAACGGAACATTCTCGAAGATTATCGGCGGGCCTTCGGCCATGAACCGCCCGCCGTTTCCGGAGTGGCGGTCATGACCGATACGGATAATACCGGGGATTCGGCCGTCTCCTTTTACGGGGATATCCGGTTTTCGGCTACTCCTTGACCCGTTCCACGTATTCCCCGGTTCGGGTGTCCACCCGAATCACCTCTCCCTCATTGACGAAGGGCGGCACCTGAACCACATACCCGGTCTCCAGGGTAGCCGGCTTGGTGCTTCCCGCCGCGGTATCCCCTTTGGCCCACGGCTCCGACTCGGTGATTTTCAGTTCCACGAAATTGGGCAGGGTAATGCCGATGGGGGTCGATTCAAAGAAGAGCACATCGCAGACGGTGTTCTCTTTGAGAAAATCCTTGGCTTCACTCACCTGATTTTCGGTCAGAAATTCCTGGCCATAAGTGGAAGTGTTCATGAAGCAGTAGGCATCTCCATCGTAATAGAGATACTCCATCTCCTGCTCTTCCAGGTTGGGTTCATTGAATTTGTCGCCCGATCGAAAGGTCTGGTCGAACTGGGTCCCGGTCACCATATTCTTCAGCCGGCATTTATACAGCGCCTGCCCCTTGCCGGGTTTGACAAATTGAAACTGGGTGATCACATAGGGCTCTCCGTCGATTTCGACCTTGAGCCCCTTTCTTAAATCGCTGCTTTCATACATGGGTTGATACGCCTCCTCGAATGGCTATATTTATCATTATCATGTGGATGTCAGTTCAAAGACGGACTCGATCTTTCCGACAAGATTCGGTCGGCCCGGCGGGTCTCCGACACCAAGCGACGCACCTTTTGGATATCCTTGCGAAACCGGATGGGACGCCCGTCCGCATCCACCTGATTGGTGGCGGTGCAGCTGTCGACACCGAAAGGCTGAATCTTCAAAACCGCCTCGGCCACATTGCCTGGGGAGATGCCCCCGGCCAGAATCACCGGAACGGGGCTGATCCTCACCAGTTCCGCCGCCAGGTCCCAGTCGCAGATGCGTCCGGTAATCCCCACAAACCCGCTGACCGGCTGCTGTTCTCTAACCGGTTCGGCGCCCGACAGGATCAGGGTATCGGTCAAAAAATAATCGCTCACGCCCTCGAACATTCGGGCCAGACCCAGGCTGTCCACGCGATCCCCCGGGCCGGGGGGGCAAATGGGGATGGATCGGATGATCCGCACTTCGGGAAACCGGCTTCGGACCCCCTCCTGAAGTCGGACCAGTTCTTCGCAGATCTCGAATATCCCTCTGGAATCGGCCAGCGCTTCACAGAAATGGATCATGTCGGGGCGGTAGTCATCGATCACCCGAAAGACCGATTCCGGGGTGCTGAACAGGGGAATCAGACTGCTTTTGGCCTGGGTCCGGCGCACAAAATCAACCGCCTTTTGAATTTGAGGGTCCTGCCGGTCGCTTTCCGAGGTCAATACCCCGCCGATATGATCCACCCCCGCTTCGACCATGGATTGGGCCTCTTCCGGGGTCTGGATTTCGTAAATCTGGACAATCGTGTGTTTCATCGATACCGCCACCCGCCGGATTTAGAGAATTGAGTTGACTTTTAGCCCGGTGTTTACCATATTCGTCCTGTTTCCGCAAACCGTTTCATGGTAATATTCATATTTGGAATCAATGATTTCAGTCGTTTCGGGACCAAGACCGACCTTCTTTACTCTTTAAGGACGAAGAATGATACTCATTATCGATTTCGGTTCACAATACAATCAGCTGATCGCCCGCCGGGTGCGGGAAAACCATGTCTACTGTCAGATCGTGCCCCCCACCCTGACCCTCGACCGGATTCGGGATCTGGCGCCGGAAGGGATCATTCTGTCGGGCGGCCCCTCGAGCATCTATGAGGCGAACAGCCCCAAGGCCGACCCCGGGATTCTGGAACTCGGGATTCCGGTTCTGGGGATCTGCTACGGCATGCAGTTTATGATCGATGCCTTGGGCGGAAAGGTGGAAGGCGCCGGAAAGCGGGAATACGGGTTTGCGGAGCTGGTGATTCGAAACCCCGAAGGGCTGTTTAAAGGCATCGACCAATACAAAACCCCCTGCTGGATGAGCCACGGGGATTCGGCCTGCTCTCTGCCGGCGGGCTTCGAGATTACCGCCTCCACCGAAAACACCGAACTGGCCGCCATCGCAGATCCGGAGAAGAAATTTTACGGGCTTCAGTTTCACCCCGAGGTCGAGCACACCCCCAAGGGCCAGCAGATGTTAAAAAATTTTTTGTTCGACATCTGCGGATGCCGCCCCGATTGGACCATGAAATCCTTTGCCCGGGAGGTAATCGACCAAATACGGGGTCAGGTGGAAGGTAAACGGGTCATTCTGGGCCTCAGCGGCGGGGTCGATTCTTCGGTCACCGCGCTGCTCCTTCACAAGGCGATCGGGGATCAGCTCACCGGTATTTTCGTGGACAATGGCCTGCTGCGAAAGAATGAAGCGAACCAGCTTCGCCGAATATTCGAGCAGCACCTGCAGTTGAACATCGTCTTCGTGGATGCGGAAAGCCGTTTTCTGAACGCTCTGGCCGGTGTCATCGACCCGGAGGAAAAGCGAAAAATCATCGGCAGGGTCTTTATGGAGGTTTTCGAAGATGAAGCCGGCCGAATTCAGGATGCCGATTTTCTGGGCCAGGGCACCCTCTACCCCGATATCATCGAATCGGTTTCCGCCTTCGGCGGCCCCACGGCGGTGATCAAGTCCCACCACAACGTGGGCGGGCTTCCGGAGCGAATGAAGCTGAAGCTGATCGAACCGCTGCGATATCTATTCAAAGACGAGGTGCGCCGACTGGGGGAAGAACTCGGGCTGGAGGCCGACCTGGTCTGGCGGCAGCCTTTTCCGGGGCCGGGTCTGGCCATTCGGGTTCTGGGGGAGGTCACCCCGGAACGGCTGGCCATCCTTCGGGAGACGGACGCGGTTCTTCTTGAAGAAATTCGAAAGGCCGGGTATTATCGAAAGCTTTGGCAGTCGTTTGCGGTGCTCCTGCCGGTGAAAAGCGTCGGCGTCATGGGGGATCAACGCACCTACGAAAATATTGCGGCCATTCGGGCGGTCACCAGCAAGGATGCCATGACCGCCGACTGGGCCCGACTCCCCCACGAACTGCTGGGCCTCATTTCAAACCGAATCATCAACGAAGTCAAGGGGGTCAACCGGGTGGTCTATGATATCAGCTCCAAGCCCCCGGCCACTATCGAATGGGAATAATACAATCATGGATAACAGACAACCTTCAAGTTTTAAAATCGGCATGGACGAGGAAGGGTCGGCTTACAGCCGCGCGTCCAGTCAGAATTTTCCGAAAAACCGGAAGGATTCCCGCCGGCTGGATAAAATCAGTCGGCGGCTGACCCTTTTGGCCGTCGTTCTCCCCTGCTTACTGGCGGGGGTCCTGTACTGGGGATTCCGGGAGATCAACACCCGTTTCGAGGCCATGCAAACCTCCGGCTTCAGCGAAGTGGAAACCGTGTCCCAGGACCTGGAGGCGCGGCTCGGGGCCATCGCCGAAAAATATGCGGCCCTTGAAAAATCGATGGATGAACAGGACGAACCCATGAACGAGGCATTTCTGGTGTTTGAAAGGACCACCGCCTCCCTGCGGGAAGGTCTGGAGGAGATCCGAAATCAGATCGAAGCCCTGGATGCCAAAACGGTGGATCGAGCCGCGCTCGAAGCGGACAAGCAGGAATTGTCGCAACAGATCGTTCGGCTTACCGAATCCTTGGGCTCGGTGCGGGAATCGGTTCAGGAGACCCAAACCCGGATCGAGGCCCTGGAAGCCCAATACTCGGCCGATTTGGCCAATCTCATGACGGTCATGGAGACGGCGATACAAGAATCGGAGACGGTGCGGGCCGAACTGGCTCGAATGAAAAAGGACCTGGTGGATGTTCTCTCCACCACCATCGATAAGAAAGCGCTGGAAGCCGCCATCAAAAACCAGGCCGACCGATACCAGGGCGAAATCGGATACCTGACCCAGAATTTCGCCCAGAACGAGCGGGCCATCGCCACTTTGCGAAACCGTATGCGGGATCTGGAGCGCCAGGTGGACACCCTCAACCGCCGCCGAAGTTTGGGCACGCCCAAACCGGGCACCATTCTCGAAGAGGATATTCAGTAATCCCAACCCGGCCGGCCAGTGTTTCACCGGTCGTCAGGCCCTGTTTTTTCCCGCAACAGATCCTCGATCACGGCGATGTCCCCGGGCAGGTCCACCTCAGGGGAATCATGATCGGTGATCACCACCTTAATGCGGTGGCCGTTTTCCAGGGCCCGCAACTGCTCCAGTTTTTCGATATCCTCGAGCCGCCCCAAGCGCAGTTTTCGAAAAAGGTCCAGAAACCGCCGGGTATAGGCATAGATCCCGAGGTGCTTGTAGGTGTCGAATCGGATCCCGAAATCCCGGCCGAAGGGGATGGGCGACCGGGAAAAATAGAGGGCGAACCCCTGCGTGTCCATGACCACTTTGACGTGTTTGGGGTTGGTAATCTGTTCCGGTCTGGTGATGACTCGTGCAAGGGTGGACATCTCCAGGTCCGGGTGTTCAAGAAAAGGGGCGGTGACCTGATCCATACAGCGGGGGTCCAGAAGCGGCTGATCCCCCTGCACATTGACCACGATGTCGGCCATGGCCAGCCCCATCCGTTCGGCGGTTTCTCCCACCCGATCGGAGCCCGACCGGTTGTCGGCCGAGGTCATCACCACTCGTCCGTCAAAACCTTCCACCGCCGCTTGTATCCGCGTATCATCGGTGGCGACCACCACCTGCGTGACATTCTCGGCCTTGCAGGCCGCTTCATACACCCGCTGAATCATGGGCTTGCCCTGGATCATGGCAAGGGGTTTGCCCCGGAACCGGGTCGATCCGTACCGGCTGGGGATGACGACCACTACTTGTCGATTCTGATGCTGAGTACCCTGATCCTGTTTCATGGACTCTCTATTTCCGCGTCTTGATGAACGCGCAGTTGAAGTATGAAATGTCGAAATCGGTAGAAAACTCGCGAAGCGATTCGATGGCGCCCAGAACCGGAACCCCGTCCGGGGTGAGCACTTTGTAAAACTCCTGAAAGGAGCGGCACCCCGGCTCGGAAAGGCGTGATTCGATCAGATATTCCTTGTCATGCCCCAGTTGAATGCCGCAATGCTCCTCGATATAGGACCGCATAAGCATCTGTTCCGGCGGGGTGATTTTCAAGACGGTATCGAGCACCTTTGAATCATGCCGGTAATTTTGGCGGCGATCTGGTTCAGAGGGACAATGCCGTCGGCCTGATTCGTCTCCACCACCGCGCCGGGCATTCCCCATACCACGCTGCTTTCCCGGTCCTGTACATAGGTGTAGCCGCCTTTACCGAAGATGGCCGAGACCCCGGCCAATCCGTCGTTGCCCATGCCGGTCAGGATGACGGCCAGCACATTCCCGCCGTAAACCTGGGCTACCGATAAAAACAGATTGTCCACGGCCGGCCGGCAGCTGTTGACCGGCGGGTCGCCGTTCAATCCGATCTCCACCCGGCCGGTGGACACCCGGCGGACGGTCATATGGCGGCCCCCCGGAGCGACGTACATGACCCCTGGACGGACCCCCTCTCCGTCCCGCCCCTCCACCACTTGAATTCGGGAAACCTGGTCCAACCGGGCCGCCAGGGAGGCGGTAAACATGGGCGGCATGTGTTGAACCGTCAGGATGGGGACCGGCAAATCTTCGGGCAGCAGGGGTATGATCTCTTGAAGGGCATTGGGTCCGCCGGTGGAGACCCCGATGGCCACCACATCGATGCGCCCGGTTTTGGGGGGCGCCGAGGCGGGGGTCAGAACCTGCTCTTTGCCCATTTTCCATGACACCACTCGCCGGACCGGGGGCGCCGGCGGTTTGGCCCGGGGAGGTTTTCGAGGCGGTGCCGAAAGGGGCGGGTTCGACGGCTTTTCCGGAGAAAGGCGCTGAATCTGTTTGGAATACCGCCGGGATTTGGCCATCTGAACCAGCTGGATCAGGGATTTTTTCAGCTCCAGAATCCCCGCTTCAGACCCATGGTGGGGTTTGGTAAGAAAATCAAGGGCCCCGTGCTCCAAGGCCTTAACCGTCAGCTGGGCATCCTCTCTGTCCTGTCCGCTCAGCATAATGACTTCCACATCCGGAAACCGGGCCTTGATCTTCTTGAGCACTGTCAGACCGTCGGTTTCCGGCAAAAATAAGTCCAAAAGCACCAGATCCGGTTCATTCAGCTCAATCTTGAGCAGCGTCACCTTTTCATTGGGCGCGGTTCCCACCACCCGAACCCCGTCCATTTTCGACACCAGGTCGGCCAGAATACGCCGATAGGTCACCAATTCATCGGTCACCAGGATTTTAAATAGATCCCCCACTATCCTCCCGCTTTCATATTTCTCCTTTCCTGAACCGCCCCACGACTCGGGTCAGAGCCGAGACCATCTCCGTCAACATTTTGGAAGATTCCCGAGGCCACCCTCTCTCCCCCGGCGTTGACCCGCTCCGAAGCGGACGGCCACGATTTTTTTTTGGAAGTTTATCTCTTCCGCCGATCAGGTCGTCTGGGTCGAGACCGAAAAAAGCTACTCGGAGGAGCTGGAAATGCTGTTTCTCCCAAGGCATCCTGGCTATCCAGAATACCCTGCATGGCATTCCGGTATTCCCGGACCCCTGTTCAATTTCCGACATTTGATCTTCATTGATATCCATACGGGTCATTGGGAGAGGCTGCTGAATATAAGGAAAACACCTATATCAAGAGCGCCTTCACAAGTAAAGACGGTAAAATGGATCAGGGTTACTCTATGGCCCTTCTTTTAAGGAA